>JBJUHT010000269.1:0-2743 GCA_046070105.1 Dolichospermum sp. | reverse complement strand
GATCGCACTTGTTTATCCTCTACACGCCGAAATAACTGACTGACAGGATATTCAAATTCTTCCTCTCGTTTTTGCATAGACTCAATAAGTGGAATCTTATCTTTAAGGTCGGGAAAATTGATAACCAAATTGCCCAATCTTATGCCCAATAGTCTCAAATGTCCACCGTTTAGCTTTTGCTGGAATTCTTTAGGTGGTTTTTTGAAATCACTCTCAAACCACTGACAAGTTGATAAAGCAATTTTATCTATTTTAAATGAAATCAATCCCAAGAGTCCAAATAAATTAGCTTTTTTAATTAAGGCGTAGGTTTCATCTGGGGTTGGTTTAACATTCAATCCCAAACCGATAAGGATACTTGCAAAAGGCTGAGGGACAGCACTATCAAGACCTGTATTGACAGGAGCTAATAACAAAGAGGGTTGATTTTTAATGAAAATGCTAGTGATTTCAATTTTACCTTTCAACTCTTGATGATAATTGGGATCTTGCTTGATGTATATCTTGATTAGTTCTTGAGCCTTTTCCCGTTTTACTTGTAAGTCATTAATCAGAATTAAAAGTCCTGTCAAAAGATCGTCAATTTTTCTCTGGATTTTTCGTTGAGAATCTTTTTTGTTTGCTGTTGAGTTAACAAGAGCCTCAAGAAATTCCCTCAAATGTTCAATATTCTTATCGTAATCAGAACTATTAGGTTTTCCCAGAGTAGGTAAAGCACTAAATCCTTCCAAAAGGGCAATATATTTACAGCCAATACTATGACCAACCCAAGAAAAGTTGCGATCGCTCAGATAAGCTTCGTAATTATAACCTTCAAATATTGCCCTTCTGACAAGCTCTGGCATGATGTCATACTGTTCTCTGATTAAAAAGCCAGATTCGGCATAGTGGTCAAAACTAAAATTAAAGGGTAAAAGAACAATTGTGTACTCTTCATCAAACAAACGCTGAAGTAGAGAGCGATAGAAAAACATGGGAAAAAATGTGCCAAAAAAAGCTCCCCCAATAAATTGAATCACTCCTTTTGGGTTTGGATGTAGAGCTACCCAACTATGGGAAACTGGGTGAAATCGAAGTTTTGCTGTCATGTTTAAGCCTAATCAACTGGAGGTAAATTTCATAGTCAAGCATTAATAAATAAACTATGGAGGGAGAAGATATTTTAATGATTAGATATCAACTCCACAGTAATACAATTTATTAGATGCCCGTTCCTACACAAGATGTTTTATCAAAAGTTATTTTGTAGGGTTGCTCGGATCATACTCTTTTCTTGCATTGACTAAATAAATGGAATCACCTTTGGGCGAATAAACAAAAGGTGAATTTTTTGCAGGCAGTTGTAGATTTTGTGGTAATAAATTGAAAATATCTGTAAAATCTACAGTAACTTTCTGCGTTTTACCATTAACAATTACTCCTTGAGCATTAGGTTGGCAGTTGAGTTCCTTAATCTTAGTTTGAGCTTCCTTTTGTACAGCAGCATTAGTAGTGACATAAACCAGATACCCTTGATCGGAAAGGGACTGCGCTTTTGCATTTGCATCATCTTTCTGATTGAAGAATGCAATCTGTGTTTCTTGGACTTCAACTGGACAAGTGCTTAATTTCGGCTTTCCTGCGACAACCGCATAAAGTTTAGAAGTTTGAGCAACCCCGTTAGTTGTGGTAATAGGTCCAGTGAAAGAAATACGAGTGTTAGTACCAGGAACAGTGGGCTGAGTCGTACTAAAATCAAGATCGGCACTCTGAAATGATCCATCGCCTAGTTTATCATCTAGATCTTTCACGTTGAGAGGAACAGAAATACTGTAATTAAGCTTCTCTAATGTATTGACTTTCGTTTGTTGAGAAGCCGCATCTGGATAAAAACTCGTTAAACCTAAATCGAGTTTGTCTGTAAAAACAGGTTGAGCAAACGCAGAATTACCAACAGTAAAAACTAAGATTGCCAAAACGGAAACAATCATCCCCTTTAAAAAAGCAAACTTTTTCTTACTCAGATTTAATGCCATTGAATTTATCCTCATTAACAGAATAAACTTTGCTGCTGAAGTGGGTGCGTTGTAATTTTTCATTGATACTCCTGTTTTGATGGCTAACTATATATTATGCGGAATATTATGCGGAAATTTTCTGTATATCACGCTAAATACACATTTTTTTAAGAATCTTTCCGTGTATTACGCTCAAATGGAGCGATCGCAAGAAGTTTTCCGTATAATATTACGATAAGCGTGTTATGCCGATTAGCATACTCTGTTATGAACCCTCCCCCACCCCGAGAACTCCAAGACGTAGTGCGAGAGAAGATCCGCCCTACCGCATTACTCCTACCGCACCGAACAAACATATCTGGACTGGATTAAGCGTTATCTGCTCTTCCATCAGAAAAAACATCCCCGTGAAATGGGGGGTGAAGAAATTAGAGACTTTTTGACCCATCTTGCCGTTGATAAAAACGTTGCCACCGCCACCCAAAACCAATCCCTCAACGCCATCCTCTTCCTTTATCGAGAAGTTCTTAAAATTGAACTGGAAAATATCGGTGCATATTTACGGGCAAAACGCTCCAAACACCTGCCCACCGTCCTCACCAAAGAAGTAAAAATGGCTGATGATTTTAGCGATCGCACAACAGACTGCGATCGCTGCCTAGGTCATTCTCAACCCACCAAAGTTAGGATTGCTCATCCAAGAAATTAAATCTCTTGAGAAGCAATTACTGAGCTTGCGGGTTGAG
>JBJUHT010000268.1:0-4017 GCA_046070105.1 Dolichospermum sp. | reverse complement strand
AACTCTCTAGATAATCCTGGGCTGCTAATTCCAAAGCTGTTATCTTGGATTTACCTAAATTTATACCTATAGGTATAGGTATTGGATAATTCAAGTTTTCTTTCCCCTCCTTGAGTCTTGCGGCCATAGCAACAGCACCAGAATTATTAAAACCCATCCGGTTAAGTGCTGCTTGATCTAAAGGTAAACGAAATAACCGAGGGGGAGGATTTCCCGGTTGGGGGTGATAAGTAACAGTACCCAATTCAGCAAAACCAAACCCAAAATTGTGCCACAAACTAGCGCCAACACCGTCTTTGTCAAATCCAGCAGCCAAACCCAAAGGATTAGGAAATTTCATTCCCAGTATAGTTTGTTCTAGTCGTGGGTTCTGGAGCGATAAAGATTGGTAAAGGAGATGATTTAACCAATTATTAGCCGGATAATAGCTGGTTTTCGCCAGCCAATTGAGACTACTAATAGTTTGTTTGTGTAACCACTCTGGGTCTGTTTTCACCAGAGTAAATAAAAAATGACCAACTAATGCTTTATAAATATCCAATTTAGGTTACTAGTCAGTTAAATTAGGGAATTACAGAAAATAATATACTACTTGTAGGGTGCGTTAGGCAAAGCCGTAACGCACATTAAAACATTAAATGTTCACCTGATGTCTATTAACTAAACCGTGACAAAATTAGCTAATGCCAAAGTCCCCGTTAAGCCCGTCACCTCTATAATAGCATCAGTAGCAGCATTAAATCCTGCCGTTCCATCATTAATAGCGACAAAACTACGGATACTAGCACCAGTACCAAAGGTAAATTGAGCAGCGGAGTTAGCTACAAAAGCAGTATTGGTTAACTTAGCTGCAATTTCCGTTGTATTCAGTGTTGCCACAGATCCCACATTAGAAAATACGCTGCGGGCAGTGGAAACAAGGAATAAATCATTATTAGCAGTAGCATTGAAATCTGTAATCACATCAAAACTACTGAACACAGAATCGGCTAAATTACGGTAATCAAAACGGTCTATTCCCAATCCTCCGGTTAGAGTATCTTTTCCTGTACCGCCAGTTATGGTGTTATTACCAGTATTACCAGTAATGACGTTATTACCTGCATTACCAGTACCATTAATTGCGGTTGTTCCCGTTAAAGTCAGGTTTTCGATGTTTGTCAACGTGGCAATACTCCAGGTGATACTAGATCGAATTGTATCTGTACCTGCGTTAGCATTTTCGGTAATAGTGTCAGTGCTGGTATCAACAATATAAATGTCATCACCCGCACCACCAACTAAAGTATCATTACCTGCACCACCATCTAAGATGTTATTACCAGTATTACCAGTAATGACGTTATTACCTGCATTACCAGTACCGTTAATTGCGGTTGTTCCCGTTAAAGTCAGGTTTTCGATGTTTGTGGCAATACTCCAGGTGATACTAGATCGAATTGTATCTGTACCTGCGTTGGCATCTTCTTGAATGGAATCACTAACATTGTCTACGATGTAAGTATCATTACCTGCACCACCAGACAAATAATCACTTCCAGTCCCACCATCTAATGTATCGTTACCACCGTATCCAATAAGGGAGTTATTGCCACTGTTACCAGTAATAACGTTATTCAATTCATTACCATAACCACTTGTATTACTTGTACCAGTCAGGGTGAGGTTTTCTAGGTTAGCTCCTAATGTGTAACTATCAAAAGGGTTTGTACCAGAAGAATACTGGACAGTATCAGTTCCTTCATTGGCATTTTCAGTAACGACAATAAAAGAATTACCACTTACAATGTAAGTATCGTCACCAGCGCCTCCAAGTAAGGTATCATAACCTCCTGCTCCACCATCAAGAATATTATTGCCGCTGTTGCCCCGGATAGTGTTACTGTTAATGTTGCCAGTGCCGTTAATATTCCCAGTTCCGGTCAAAGTTAGGTTTTCTACACCTGCGGGTAGAGTAGTAGTAGCACTAGATTGTAAAGTGTCACTAATAGTTACTATGCCTGTATTTTGCCCCGGTATAAACAAAGCACCCGTAGGATTGGAAAGTGTGACGCTAAAGGTTTCATCAAATTCTGAAAAGTTATCATCCAAAATGGGGACGTTAATAGTCTTTGTGGTTTCTCCAGGGTTAAAAGTCAGTGTACCTGTAGTGGTAGTGTAGTCATTATCTGAAGAAGCACCGTAGTCTCCCGATGAATAGGAGTAGCCAGTGGCATATTGGACAGTTACAGTAGTTGTACTGGCCGCAGAAAGGGTGACGGTTAAAACCGCATTTTGTGGGGAGGTTTGCCCTTCTGTTACTGTGACACTATTGATACTTAGACCAGGCTTTGTGGAAGGTCGGGTAATGTATAAGTCATTGTTTTGTATTGACAGAACACTATTGCCAAAAATGGTTAAGTTATATGGGTAATAATAACCACTACTCGTGGTAATTTGGGTGGTGGTTGTGCCATCGTAAAGAAAGATATCACGATTACTATCACTAGTGCTTCCTAGCCATGCCACCTTGTTATTGGCAACCGTGAAATTGCTGTTAGGATAAAGAGAACCGTAATCAAAAGGGAAGGAATTACTTAGTGTTACCGTTGAAGTTCCATTGTAGAGTTTCAATGTGTAACTGTAACTAGGATAACTATTACTATTTGTTGTTCTATCTACCCAAACAACCCAATTACCATCAATCTTAAAGTTTCCTTGTGACCACAACTGACTGGCTAGTTGAGTTGTGGTGTTAGTAGTACCATTGTAAAGCTGAAGAGAATAATTTGTGCCATCATAATAATTTGTGCCATCATATTTAGAGTAGACAACCTGATCCCCAGAAACTAGTGGATTATAAACCTCAATGTTATTGGTAATTTGGGTAGTGGTTGTGCCATTGTAGAAAAACAAGTTTTCTGCCGTACCATTCCAGTTAAACCAGGCCACCTTATTATCAGAAATAACAGGACTATAATCGTCGGTGGTGTTGTTTGTCAGTTGAGTTGTAGTAGTTCCGTTGTTCAGATAAATTTCGTAGTCATTACCATCCCAACCAACCCAGACAGCATTACTACCTGATAGTTTTAAATCCCTTTCGTCTGTGTCGTTATTGGTAAGTTGAGTTGTGGTTGTGCCATTATTGCGGAATATTTCCACATCCGTGCCATCATTAGCATACCAAACGACATTATTACCAGCAATCTGAGGTGCGTAGTCGTTAATTGTGTTATTGGTCAGTTTGGTTGTTGTGCCACCACTGTAACGATAAATTTCGTAGTCGTTACCATCTTTTTTGGCATAAACAACTGTATTACCAGAAATGCTGATATTACTTAGAGTAGGTGAAGGGTTTGCATCTGGATCTGAAATTAGACTACCTAAAGGTAGAACACCGAAACCTGAATAAACACTATTGGCAATTGGTAATGTTGTTGTGCCGTTGTAGAAGTTAAGAACAGAATTTGCTCCCTTGCGAGCTACCCAAACGTAATTACTACCGGAAGATTTAACAGAAGCACCTCCCGCACTTCCCAAACTAGCTAACTTAACTGTCTCATAGAGGGTAATCCCCGCTTCTTCAATGGCAATATTTTGGCTATTTAGGGTAATAGTCCGATGATCATTTTCATTTTGGATACGATTTATTTCCGTAGCACTTACAGATACACCACGCACTAAAGCAGAGAAATATTCACCTTCATCTCCACTGGTGTCTGTGAGGTTGATTTGAGCGTCTAAATAATGCCCAATTTCTTCTAAAAGAATAGCCTGAATTTGATTTACAGTGGCAGTATTGAGAAAACTATCAGACAGATAGATCTTATTCTGAGTTGCACCATAGCCTGCTCTTGCATTCCCTAGCACTGTACCACTAACGACTTGAATATTTGGTAAAGCACTGAAATTTTTTGATTTCCACTGAGCAAGAATAGACTCTGCTTTTAAGCGATTGTAACTAGACCCGAAAGCTGTCCCTAATATTGTCCAGAAATTGTTAGAACGAGCATAGTCAAATAAGGTATCATAAACGCC
>JBJUHT010000267.1:0-15402 GCA_046070105.1 Dolichospermum sp. | reverse complement strand
TAATACATCATCAACTGTAGAGTTACGTTCTGATGAAATTGAATCTTTGGCATATAAAATATATCTGCATATCTTGAAAGATGAAGGCTATATTTCTGCTGCATTATTAGCAAGGTTTGATGATAACCAAACATTCCCTAGGTTGCCCTTTGAACCAATAGATAAAGACACTTATGACAGACTGTCTAGTGAAGTTAGAAGCAGACGTAAAACTGATGATTTCTATAAGTTATTGAGAAGGTATGACTTAGGAGAAATGCTAGAAGCTGGTCCTGCTGGATGTGATTCTGATAAGTGTTTATTTTCAGTAGTGAAATAGTTAATTATTGTTTTTGTAGGTGAACAATCACCTACAAGATTAATGAGTTTTGGTTTACTAATCTGTGACAAAAACAGATGTATTTGATTAAAGTCAACCCTGTTTATATTCAATAATATGAGTTGAGCTAATCCATTCCCCTTTATTATTATAATTACGAATTAACCGTTGACGTTCATTTTCTCTAACTAACCAACCTGCTTCAACAAAAAAAGATTTTCTCAATTGTAGTTGCAAAGGAACATTACTAGAACTTCCATCAGGTAATAATAAAATCTGTCGAGCAATTCCTTCCGTTTCTGAGATGATTTTATTTCCTTCTATCCTAGCTTTTGCAGTCATAATTTGCGATTGAAAAGATAATTTTTGTTCTAAATATCCATCACCTATTTTTTGAATTTCTAAATGAGTGGCATAGGTTTCTGATGGTCTCAAATCTGCGTAAACTGTATGGGCTTGTCCTCGCCAATTACCAATCAACTTTTCTACTGTCAATGGCGGGCGTTCATAAGCATCTGTGAAACTACGAAATTCCCTAATCAGAGTTAAATTAATAAAGTTGCCTTTTTGATCATATAATTGTACTAAACGTAAACGACGATCATGATCCACAAAACCGTATTCTGCTCCAAATTCAGAAAAAGGTGCTAATTGCAATGTTCCTTTAGAAAAAGCTCCTGTGGTAAAAAAGACATTTTGTCTTGCCAAAGAACGATATTCCTGTTTATAATCCTGAATAGGAGGACTATCATAATTACCAGAACTAAAACGCCGTAATCTAAAAATTACAACTTGATCATCATCCGCTTCTAAATTTAGAATACTAGGAGTAGAATCTAATATTTCACCATCGGCAGATATTTTAGTAAATGAACCACGCCATTCACCCAAATTCTTCAGAAAGTTTTCCCAGTTGCTTGTCATAATTTAATTTTTAGTTTCAACTCAGATCACTTATTTTAATTGAATATAGTCGGAAACTCAAGACATCGTAATTATTGTTTGCTACTAAATCTTAATCATTAGAGAACTCCAGAAAAGAATGTAGAACCGAGAATCCCTACCCAGGTCACGTCTCTACAAGGGTTCTAGGAAACGCTTATCTAATTTTCACCAGATGTCTAAGTAAGTGAACCAAAAAATTTCAAGGTATGTGAAGAAAAGGAAAACGCCTACAACTCTCTTCCCTGTTTTTAACGCCAACCTACTTATTAAAAACTTTCACCTCACGATCATACTAGTTGTTTTATTAGTCAGATATGTTAAGATTGATGAAGAATTAATAATTTTTTACAGCAATACTTGGAGAGTGTAATGTTTATTAGTGAATTATCCCCCCTAGTTCAAGAATTTGCCCAAAATCCAGTTTCATTTATGGGTGGGTTCGTTTCTGGTCTCCTCCGACTCAACTTGAATGAAGAACCCGTCAAAAGTTGGCTAGATAAAAAATGCTGTGCAAAAGGTTCTAGCAACCCAACTAAAGAAACCCAAAGCGTTAAAGCAAATGCACCTCAACAAATTACAATTGACTAAATCACCTGATTTGTTGGCAGGCTAAATTAGGGTAATTTAGGCATCTATTAGGTAATAGGTAACTAATCAAAATATCACCTGTTACCTATTTCTTTATCGCTAAAATTGCGACTTAACCCATTGATCAAATTTGATGACACAAGGCAGTTTTAGACCGCAAAGCAAATTTAATCAATGGGTTCAATACCGAGTGCGCGTAACTGTTCTGTTAACCTTCTAGCCCGTTGACGTTCCTGTTCAGCCCGTTGATGTTCTTGTTCAGCCCGTTGATGTTCCTGTTCAGCCCGTTGGCTTTCCTGTTCAGCCCGTTGGCTTTCCTGTTCAGCCCGTTGACGTTCTTGTTCAGCCCGTTGGCTTTCCTGTTCAGCCCGTTGACGTTCTTGTTCAGCCCGTTGATGTTCCTGTTCTACCTTTTCTATAGCCCAGGGTAACAAATTACCTGCTTGATCCCACCACCGTAGCCAGTAACCTATGCGACCTTCCTTTTCCCCTTGCCACAGTCCCAAAAATAGACCCATATCTGTAATCCAGTGGCGATTATTTTCGTTTTTTGGTTGTAATTTATACTGTCCTGACTCAATTTGATGAACTTCTAATACAGCAGTCAGGGGATCAAAAATTACATAAGTAGGAACTTGGAGAATTTGTTCATAAAAAAACCATTTTCCGGGGGGAAAAGTGCGTCTAGCTGAGTATTCTTTTCCATCAGTATCTGAGCAAAATTCCATGACAATACTGGGAATTTCCCCTTCTAGGTGAGGTGTATAGCTACGTCTATCAGTCACTTCAGATAGGGGTAAAACCGTTCGCACAAAAAACCAATCTGGGGCTTTGACAACAAGTTTACCATCCATGGTAGCACAGATGCCCAAATTTGCTGCTATCAGCATGGTGGGTTGAATGTATCCACTTAATTCTAGACTTTCTCGTAATGCTCCAGCAATTAATGGTTGTGCAGTGTTTTCCACAGGTTCTTCTTCTAAGATAAAATCTTCGGGTAATGCTTCCCAAGAAATTGTTACTTTTGATAGTTCGGCAACGGTCGGTATTGGAGTAGCAACCATAACTCTAACTCCTTGAGTATTTTGGGGATTTTTGGTAATCTAAGATTTATATTGTCTTATTATAGCTGAATATTTACCAGGTTCAGATCCCCGGCTTTTTAGGAAGTGGGGGATCTTTGATGTTATATACTATACAAACTCTTCAGCCATTCCCATTCCTGGGTTAAGCCATTTCTTAAAGATACTTGGGGTTGATAATTAAGGATTTTCCGGGCTTTGGATACGTCAGCAGCGGTGTGACGGGCATCTCCCATGGCTTTGGCGATATAATGGCGTTGAATGGGTTTAGCGACTATTTCTGCCATGATATCTAAAACTTCTGATAAGATGACTCTACTGCCGCCGCCAATATTGAAAATTTGCCCTACTGCGTCTGGTACAATACTAGCAGTTAAGTTAGCAGCGATCGCATCACTGACAAAAGTAAAATCTCTGGTTTGTTTTCCGTCACCATAAACGGGAATTGCTTCGTCTTGCAACACCGCTTTAAAAAACTTATGAAATGCCATATCTGGCCGTTGTCTTGGTCCATAGACCGTAAAATAACGCAAGGACACAAACGGGACACCAAAGTTTTGATGATATAACATTCCCAACTGTTCAGCCGCTAATTTAGTAATACCATAAGGTGACACAGGTAGAGGTTTAATTTCTTCATGGGTTGGTAATGTTTCCGCGTCACCATATATGCTAGATGTAGATGCAAATACTAATCTTTTCAGATTTTGAGCATCTTTAGCAGCTTCTAATAAAACTTGTGTAGCGTTAATATTCCGTTCAGTATAAGCCCGAAAACCCTGACCCCAACTGGACCTTACTCCAGCTTGTGCGGCTTGATGATAAACTAATTGGACATCTAAAAGCAGTTTTTGCCAATTTAAAAATTGTATATCCCCTTCTACTAAAGTAAAATTGGGGTAATGTTGAAAATTGGCGATATTTTTCCACTTTAACAGAGGATCATAATAATCATTAAATTCATCAATACCAATTACTTCTTCTCCCTGTTTTAAAAGTGTTTCAGCTAAGTGAGAACCAATAAAACCGGCTACTCCAGTGACAATAATTTTAGTCATTTTGTATTTTATGATTTGAGTTGTAATGTTGTTTAACAACCTAATATTAAAGATTAATTATTTATAACTTAGTCTAACTAAGGATATAATTTTTCCATAGATATTCAATAATTTACCGAAAAGATATAAATCTTTATCAAATCAACAAATAAGGACATATCCGACTTTTGTAATAAGTCGGATATCTATGTTTTTGTAGATTTTATCTATAGTCCTGCCTTTGAATATCCCGTAGTCTAGCAGCATCACGCATATTATAATCACTACGAGTAAAGCGATTTAACTGCATTTCAAAAAATTCTCGATTTGCTTGTAAATGCTGGGGATTTTCATCATCTAAGGGATATAAAAGGGCAGTTCTTAAAGCTTGAATTACCGCAGATGTTACATTGTACATGGAACGTTGAAAAGTAATTCCCAATTGAATTAAAATATCCTCTTCTCCTCGACAATATTGTTGATAATAATCAACAAGATATTGAGGCAAAAAATGCAACATATCTTGCATTAATAATGTTGGTGGAATACCTGCTGTACCGACGGGAAATACATCAGCATACAGAATACCATAATGGAAGTCTTTTTGGTCTTCTGGAACTTCCCCTGCTTGGGCATTATATGACTTTGTGCCTCTAAATGGTGCGGTGCGATAAAAAACAGCTTCCACATAGGGTAAAGCGGCTTCATATAACCAGGTAAACGCTTTTGATTTGGGGATAATTTCATAACATTCACCGTCAATATAAACATGATGATAAATGGGGCGACCTGCAATAGCAAATATACCATTGATGAGAAAGTTCATCGCGTCGGGTACACTTTTGAAACCACCTTCATCATAAATATCTGACATTTCAAAAAACACTGGTGCCATGACTTCCCAGAAAAGTCCTAAATTAGAATAATAGGACATCATGCGGCACTGTTCCAAAAACATATCAGGAAACAGTTTATAAAGTCCTAACATGAGAGGATTTTTCCGAAAATAAGCTTTAATTGCCTTATCAGCGTTAGCTTTATATTCTTCTGAATCTAAATAAGCATCAAATTGGTTTACTGGTGCATACATTTTGCGGTGCCAAAGCATGGCCTGCATACAAGCTTCCGCAAATTCCATGTTGATTCTATCATGGAATAAATGATGGAATATTTTCGGCATTTTGATGGTTTCACCTTTTTCCATAAATGCCAAAAGTTCTGGGTGTGCAGTAGCGACACCGCGCCAAATTCTTAAATCAGCATCATCACCTGCATAATGATTATGTAAGTCTAAATATTCTTGCGGTAAGAAGTATTTAAAAGCTGGTAGGGGATTCAAAAATACTCTTTCGGCAATATATAATAAATCGCGCCAATAAAAATCCATCGGTACGGCATAAGCTTTATAAATACCGATAATTTGCATTAGATTTTCTGGGGTATCTGGTAACATTGAACCACCAGCTTCTAAGCGGTGAATAATTTCGGCAAATTCGTGTTTTGAAGGAGGAATTTTAGCTTTTGATTTTTCTGAAGTTTGTACCATAATATTTTTTTTGTTTTGGGTTTATTTGTTGGCTTCCACACCTGGCTGGAAATTAATTTTCGGGCTAATAGCTAAAGTTTACTAAAGCAAACTAGGGATTTTCTCGTTCCCATAATCTGTGTGGTAATTAATTCTAGAAAGCTCTGCCTTCAATAATATTATAATTAGAGGCAGAACCTCTGTGATAGCATTCCCACTCGGAGAATGGGAAAGAGATATTGATCAGAATTACTTTAAGGCAATTACGGATTTTTCCGTGGGAGAAATTGAGGACAACATAGCGGTAGTTGTGGTTTCACTCCAACGCACTAACCAGGTAGGTTGTACTCCCAAAAAGATAATTAAAGATGCTAAAATTAGTGCAGGTACTTTTTCATTCCATAATACTTTAGGGTAATAAGCTAAGTTATTTTGCAATTTACCAAAACAGGTGCGGTTAAGAAGAATGACAAAATAAACTGCGGTTAAACCAGAGGCAACTACACATAAAATTGTAGGAACTGGGAAGCTAGAAAAACTGCCTTGAAAGGAAATAAATTCAGCAATAAAACCTGTTAAACCGGGAATACCTGCGCTGGCCATACCACCTAAAACTAACAAGGCGCTAATTAATGGTAAACCGCGAATAGGACTCATTAAACCATTGAGTTTATCTAATTCTCTTGTACCAACTTTAGTTTCAATAACTCCCACTAAATGAAAGAGAATAGCGAGAATAATTCCATGACTAAACATTTGGGCTACTGCACCAACTAAGGCTAAAGGTGTGGCTGCGGCTGCTGCTAGTAAAATATAGCCCATGTGGCCGATAGAACTATATGCTACCATGCGTTTGATATCTTTTTGGGCAATGGCTACAACTGCCCCATAAATAGCACTAATTGCACCCCAAATTGCCAATGTTGGGGCGATAATATGCCAAGCTTGGGGAAACATTCCTAAACCAAATCTTAATAGGCCATAAGTTCCCAATTTGGCTAATATTCCACCCAATAAAATAGCGATAGGTGCGGAGGCTTCCACATAAGCGTCTGGTAGCCAGGTATGGAAGGGAATTAGGGGTATTTTAATACCAAAACCTAGAATTATTCCTGCTAATAATATTAATTGCATTCCCGCAGAAATCTTTTCAGTGGCGACAGCATCAAAGGCAAAACTGTGAGAACCTGTTAACCATACCATTCCTAAAAATGTGGCTAAAATTAAAGCCCCGGAAATGGCTGTATAAATCAGGAATTTCATGCCGGCATAAGCCCGTTTTTGCCCTCCCCAAATAGAAATTAGTAAATAAAAGGGGATTAATTCCAATTCATAAAACAGGAAAAACAGAAGCAAGTTTTGCGATAAGAAAGCACCAGCAACCCCCCCAGTAACAAACAAAATCAAGGCATAAAATAACCGGGGACGTTCTATATCTTTACTGCTGCTGTAAATAGCAATCCAAGTAAGGAAGCTATTTAATACTAACATTAATATTGATAATCCATCTACTCCTAATTGATAACTCAAACCCAGGGTTTCATTCCAGGGTAAATATTCTGTAAATTGCGTTTTTGAATTGGTGAGATCAAATTTGAACAAGATGAAAATATTCCACAGCAAAACTAAACCTGTAATGATTAAAGATGCTAAACGAATTTGATTTGCGGGAATATCTTTTTTTGGGTAAAAAGCGATGATTATAGCGGCTATAATTGGTAGCCAAATTAAAACACTCAACATATTTCTGATCTGGGAATTGGTAATTGGTAATGCTATAAGTTAGGTGCGAATTAAAAAATGAACTTCATGAACTGTACACCCCAAAAAGGCCATGTTAACCAAGCCCCTAAAAAGCCTACTCCTAAAAGCACTGTCAGGGCATAGGTTTGAGTTTGTCCATTGTTGCTATATTTTAATCCTTCACCACCTAAAAGAGAGAATAAGCCCACAAAGTTGACAATACCATCTACTACGAATCTATCTAGGATATCGGCAAATTTAGAAAGTTGGGCAACGCCGAAAATAATGGTGATTTTGTACAGTTTGGGAGTGTAAAAGTCATAAGCAAATAAATTTTGTAAACCTTGCCAGGGTAAACGAATTGGTTTAGGAATATTGCCTAAATAGATGATACTGCTAATACTGCAACCGAATATACTTGACCAGATTAATAGGAGGGCGACATCTTTATTTAAAGATGCCCAATCAGGAAGTAATGACAAACTTTGTAATACTAAAGGCAGGTGTAAAACAAAGCCTGATAAAATCATCATTGGTAAAACCATTAACCAGATAGCTTCGGGGGAACGTTCACTCATTTGTTTGGGTTTACCAGCAAAAATTAAAGCAAATTCCCTAGTTAAACTAAATGTGGTTAAGGCATTAACAATAATAATGATTCCTACTAAAGTTGGATGCGTTGCCCATAAACCATCAGCTAATTTAAATAATGCCCAAAAACTACCTAAAGGGGGAAAACCTATTAAACCCAATGTACCAACAATAAATGCTAAACCGGATATGGGACGACGTGACCATAGTCCACCTAATTGGGTAACATCTTGGGTGACACTATTCCAAACAATTCCGCCGCTACTCATGACTAATAATGCAGAGGATAAGGCATGGGTGAGGACTAGTAGTAGCGCGGCCTCATTTTGTTGTGTGCCTACGGCAATAAATACTAAGCCCATGTAAACACTGACAGAGTATGATAAACAGCGTTTAATGTCAATTTGAGCGATCGCAATTAACGCCCCACCAATGGCTGTTACTGTACCAATAGTCACCATTACAGACGCTGCTACGGGAGATAAACTAAATATAGGTTGTAATTTAATTAACACCCATGCTCCACTGGCGACGACCACTGAATTGCGTAAAATCGTACTGGGAACAGGTCCTTCCATGGCTTCATCTAACCACAAATGTAGGGGAAATTGGGCGCATTTACCCATGGGACCTGCAATTAAACCCAAACATACTAAGGTAATAATTGTGGGGTCAACATTTGCAGTAGCCGCCCAAGCAGTCAATTCCGTATAATTCCATGTCCTTGAAAGTGTCCAAAGTCCTAAGACACCCATTAACAAAAACAAGTCTCCTATGCGTTTGGTTAAAAAAGCATCTCGCGCCCCAGTCACTACTAAGGGCTGACTAAACCACAACCCTACTAATAAGTAAGTTCCCAAGGTGAGGACTTCCAGAACTACATAACTAAAAAATAAATCATTACACAAGACTAAAGCACAAAGACCGGCTTCAAATAATCCCAATAAGGAAAAGAAACGTCCCCAACCCCAGTCCATTTCCATGTAACCAATAGCATATATCTGCGCCAGCAAGTTCAAGCCGGTAATAATAATTAACGCCCCCACACTGACAGCAGAAATTTCTAAATTAATGGTTAGATCTAAACCTGCGGTAGATAGCCAAGGAATAAATATTTCTTGGGCTGGATGATTTCTAATTACAAAGAAAGCAAGAACAGCATGAACAAAGGAACAAAAGGTCATAACTGCATTTACGTATCCCGCCGGTCGAGGACCTGTTTTGCGAATTATTCCCGGTGACCAAGGTATGGCTAAAAGCCCACCTATCAAAGCATAAACTGGGATTAGCCAAATAGTATCTAGCAAATACTGACCCATTCAATTACCTCTACAGTTTGCAGCAAAACTTAAAGAAAACACAACAAACATCCTTGATCTCCAGTAATTTACTTAGTGATCATTGATGATCGCAATTTATTTTTATTTAAAATTATTATGGATAGTTTACCTTTATCTGTACCAAAAAGAAATATTAAAGTAGATGAATTTGCAATGATTTCTGTAAGCAATTCTTATATCTACGTATATTTAATTATTGAATAGTAACCATAATTTTTTATCTATGAATATTAGCAAAAAACATTTATTGTTCAGTATGTACCACTATAGTATATAAAATACTAGTAAATTGAAACACACATATATTCAGATAAATTACTGACTGAAATAACCACCTGTGGGCTGAGTTGACTCATAGGGGCTGGTTTCATATCCCGATAATCAATAATTTGGACAACAATGAGGTAAGCAATAGCTAGAAGTATAGAAATTATCCCTGTAATAATCGCAACTATCTGAGAACGGTTCATAAGTATTTCCTGTAAATTAAGTACATTGCACCCAGGCTGTCAGCAACATTAAAGATAGTATAGTATCAATATTAGGACTTATGCAAGTTGTAATAAAACTTTTCTAAAATTAAGATTTATGTCACTAACTGAAGAAATTCTCACTCAACTTCCGGGAGATATTTTAGGCGGTTTGCGTCGCGCAGATGCTATTTTAACATCTTTAAGAGATTATAATTCATCCATACCAAATGTAGTTCAGGAAAATCATGAAAATTTAGAATTTTTACAATTTGATGTCATTATTTGCGGTGGAAATTTGGGAATTTTAATTGGTTGCGCTTTAGCTGTGCGGGGTGTGCGCGTAGCCTTATTAGAAAGGGGAATTTTGCGAGGAAGAGAACAGGAATGGAATATTTCTCGCCAAGAGTTAAAAGTATTTCGAGAATTGGAATTACTAACGGAAATGGAATTAAACCAGGCTATTGTTACTGAATATAATCCTGCACGAGTTAGCTTTTCAGGAGGTAGAGAAGTTTGGGTGGAAGATGTTCTTAATATTGGTATAAGTCCTATTTATTTACTTGAAACCTTAAAAAACCGCTTTCTAAATGCTGGAGGTAAATTATTTGAAAATACACCATTTAGTAATGTAATAATTCACAAAAATGGAGTTATTATCAATAACCAATTTACTGGAAAATTGTTATTAGATGTCATGGGAAATCTATCACCAATTAGCCAACAAGCACGTCAAGGAAAAAAACCAGATGCACTTTGTTTAGTTGTGGGAACTTGTGCTACAGGATTTTCTGAGAATAAAACTGGTGATTTATTATTATCTTTTACAGCATTAGAAAATCAATGTCAATATTTTTGGGAAGCATTTCCGGCCAAAGACGGGAGAACAACTTATCTGTTCACTTATTTAGATTCAGCACCAGAAAGATTGAGTTTAGAAAGTTTATTTGATGAATATTTTCGTCTATTACCAGAATATCAAGGTGTGGAAATTAATCACCTGAATTTTCAACGGGCTTTGTTTGGTTTCTTTCCTAGTTATCGTCAAAGTCCTTTACAAACTCCTTGGAATCGGATTTTATTTGTAGGAGACAGTAGCGGAAATCAATCACCTTTAAGTTTTGGTGGTTTTGGGGCTATGGTGCGTCATTTACAAAGGTTAACTGTAGGAATTGCAGAAGCATTGAAAACTGATCAATTATCTGCCAAATCTTTAGCAATTCTCCAACCATATCAACCGAGTTTAAGTGTAACTTGGTTATTTCAAAAAGCCATGAGTGTAGGAGTAAATCAACAAATTAACCCCAATCAAATTAACCAATTACTCGCAGCTGTATTTGCACAAATGCAGCAGTTAGGAACACCTGTTTTAAAACCTTTTTTACAAGATATTGTCCAATTTGTACCACTAACAAAAACCTTACTAAAAACTGGTTTATCTCATCCTTTATTAGTTGCAAAAATCATTCCCCAAGTGGGTTTATTAAGTTTATTAGATTGGATGTTACATTATGTAAATTTAATTGTGTATACTAGGTTGTTTAATTTAAGTCCAATGTTAGAAATATTAGTTAATAATCTACCACAAGAAAAACAATATTATTGGCATCGGTTAATAGATAAATGGCGGTTTGGTTCTGGTAGTGATTATCATAAATAAGTAGGGCTTGCTGAAAAAGTTGTCTGTGAGGGGAGGGAACTCTTAACTGGGAACAGGGAACAGTTTTAACTGTCTGGATATCCTCAATTTTCCAAATCCGACAAAGAAAAATGCACCTATTTTAAGACACCATTAGCCAAAACCTGGCACCTCTTTGTGGTGAAAATCCGCGAAACCCTTTATTAATAAATGGTTTTAGGTTTATATGGCTAACGCCACGCTACTCGCTAAGCAAGCCCTAAGTAGGTGAACACAATCAAACAAATCTCTGTCGAGAACAGTAAAATCTGCCAAAACTTCAATTTTTGACCATTTTTCAGTTATTAAGACAATGACGGATTTTTTGCATCTCCGTTGTCGCTAAACTTAAATACATTTGTTGTAATTCTCTGGATAAATCAGGATTTTTGATCAAATGTTCTATCCGGCTTTCAACAGTAGCAATCAAATTATCTAAATTTTCATTAGTAACTATGTTTTGTTTCCCTATCTCCTTGAAACTAGGCTGTATAGATAGTCCTCTAGCATTATTTTGGTTCTGCAAATATTTAGCTTTTTCTATTTCTAATTGAGCTACAGTTAATTGTAATGTTTCTATGACTCCATACATCTCCAATGGGTCAAATATCCGCAATAAACTGGTTTGAGTGACGATAGCTAACTTTGCGCCCCAATCCCAGGATACAACCAATCGCTGCACTCGTCGCTTTTGCATTTCTTGATGGGCAGACCATAGGGAATCTTCTGGACTCAGTAAAAATAACGGTGTACTCATCACTGTTTTTGCTTGAATTTCAGGCAAATTTAAGCCCAATGCTTGAAATTGTACTATGTCTCTTTCTGTAACAATTCCTACTGGCTTATAAGTGGATTCATCATCATTCCCAGAACCACTTTTCGTTATCACCACGCAACTAACTTGATGTTTTGCCATCATCTGCGCCAATTTGAGTACGGAAGCTGTGGGTGCTGCGTGAATTACCTGGCTTGTCATGACTTCTGATACCCGCCGCATTTTCAGTAAATTGGTGGGGCGCAAAACTTGTCTAATACTCTCTGGGGAAACAATTCCTACTACTCGTGTATCTTCATTGACTATCACTAAATGGCGAATCCGATACCGCCGAAATAAAAACAGTGCCGCAAAAATATCCCGAAATGAAGTTTCTACTAGGGTTATTACTGGACTTATCATGACATCAGCTATTTTCACGCCAGTAAAATCTCTGCCAGTTGCAGTAAGTCTAACAACATCTCTTTCTGTGAAAATGCCCAGTAATTTGTTTCTTTCTATGACTAAAATACAACTTGACCGCGTACCTTGCATGGAACTAAAACCCATTTCTGAATCAAAATCAGGTAAGAAACAACTATTACCTCGCGTCTGATTCATTAAATTGACAACATCAATTAGGGAAGTATTCGGTGTAACAACCAGTGGACGCTTATCTATCGCATCTTCTAAGCAAGGAAAGCCAATGAGTGGGTCATCAATTTCCATATTTGACAATAGCCGATGAAGTTAATTTATAAAGTTTTGTAAAGTTTTTTGTCATATACATATTATTTTCTATAAATTTCAGTTACAATTCGAGGGATGTAAAGGATGAAAGGGGGTAAACAGTTTCTATATAAAGGATTGAATTATCAAAAGGTAAATATGGGATCAGATTCGGGGTTATCTATCTCAGTAGGGGTAAAAAAGACATTTTTACTTTGTGGTTCTAAATTAGAGCCAATATGTACATCAGTCTTCATCCATACCGGAAATTCTTTGCATTCTACCATAGAGCCTGTCTAAAACCCTTTTAACTGATACAGGTTGCCATTGACTCCCCCGCTTGGTTTGATATCCTTGCTGGTTAAGCCAAGCGGCGATTTGTGGAAGTGATTTTCCTGACTTGTGGTGACGGCGAATTAATTCAATAATCTGTTGTTCAGATGGATTTTCGACTAATTCACCATTAACAGACTGTTGACCAAAAGCAGGTGAACCATAGCCGGCATAGCCGCCACTGGCTGCTTTCGCTTTTCTGGCTTGGTCTAGCTTGTCTCTGATGTAAGAATCTTTTGATTTTTCAGTTGCCATTGTTTTTAGAAAAAAATCATTTCTATTCTATGGGGATTATATCTCAAATATTGGTCTTTGCCAGTTGATGAGTGAGAGTTTTGTTTACGTCTTTCTATCTTTGCATTTACCTGATAAATGCTGGTATTAATTTTTGCATAGCTAATGAAAACAGATTTTATCTGCATAACCCAAAAATCAAGTAAAAGTCGTGAGTATTTTATGCGAAACAAAAGAAACATCAAAAGATTGAACTTACTATGTCATCAGGGTTACTGTAATTCCGATTTTGGCTTGACCTCAATCAATAATTTAACTCATGGACATTCCATTTTATCATTGAGAATTTCCCATTTCCCAACCAGATAATCACCAATTTTAATTTTTGCTGGAGAAACTTATGGCTACTTCTGAAAGTCCGAATGAAACTCTTGTTCAATATATCCAAAAATCAGACTTTGAATCGCTTTTAGAGGAGAAAGAATTGTTTGTAATGGACTGTACCGCAACTTGGTGCGGACCTTGTAAAATCGTTGCTCCTTTAATGGATAAACTAGCCGAAGAATACAAAGATCGGGTAAAAGTGGTCAAATTAGATGTTGGTGACGGCGAAAATCAAAGTGTTGCTAAAAAGTACGGTATTCGCAGTATTCCCGCAGTTATGTTTTTCAAGAATGGTGACTTATCAGAAACAGTTGTGGGGGTAGTTTCCTATGAGAAATTCACCACAGCTTTAAACAAAATACTTTCACCTTCTTGAGGGGGTTTTCTCCATGCAGAGAGCGTATATATTTCCATGTCCTAATTGCGGTAGTGAAGCAAAACGTCAGTTTTTAACTGATGGAAAACTAGCTCACAAGCATTCTTTGATGAATCAAATTATCCGTACAGAGTGTCCAGTTTGTGACTACCTGATGGTAATGCGCTCTCTGGATGGTAGTGTAATTGAAGCTTACGCACCTGGAATACCAAGCAATTTTAAACCATTAATTAGTTCTCATCTTTCTCCAGAAGTTTGTGAACAGGAAATATTAATGATGAGTGAATCTATTTCATTCTGCTCGATATTCTTCTATTTACCAAATCAAAATTCCACAGATTCATACTCATTACTTTAAGGATTTTAACCATGATGAAAGCTGAAGACATAATGACTACAGAAGTAATTACAATTCGTGGTTCAGCAACTGTAGCGGAAGCTGTAAGTTTGATGAAATCTAAAGGTTTACGTTCTTTAATTGTCGAACCTCGTACAGAAAATGATCCCTATGGCATGATCACCGAAACTGATATTGTTTATAAAGTTGCTGCCTATGGCAAAGACTCCAAACAAGTGCGAGTTTATGAAATTATGACCAAACCTTGTATTGTCGTCAATCCTGAGCTTGGAGTAGAGTATGTAGCTCGTTTATTTGCTCACACCCATATCCGTCGCGCTCCTGTAATTAAAGGTAAGTTATTAGGGATAATTTCTATTACTGATATTCTCAGAAAAAGTGACTTGTTTGAAAATCCTAAACGCCTCTTTATTGAGGATGAAATAGAAGTGGCACGGGAAGAAGCGAGAGCAATTTGTACAACCAAAGGTGATTCTTCTCGTGAATGTGCATCTGCTTGGGATATGGTAGAGGAACTTTTAGGAGTAGCATCTCATCAACGAGTAGCAAAGGAAAATATTCAGGAGATTATTGAATAATAAATATTATTTACTTTGCCTAATTTTTCAAATATCGTCTCATGGTTCTATTGATATTTCCGCTGAGTTAATTCAATGGCCAAAAGTGTGGGAAAAAGAACAAGATTTAGGTAAATCTTTAGTTAATTCCCACCTAAATTTTGTTGAGAATCATGAACAATATTTCTGCTGAGGTAAGATAAATAATCATCTGCCATTAATTCATGACCAATATTATTCATAAACGGGCTGATTTTGATAGTCCATGGAAAGAAATTCTCACCGCATATTTTCCCCAAGCAATGCAATTCTTTTTTCCCGAAACCAAGGCATTAATTAACTGGGAACGTCCTTATGAA
>JBJUHT010000266.1:0-4122 GCA_046070105.1 Dolichospermum sp. | reverse complement strand
AACTAATAATCATTCTGCCTTCTTCTTTGTTACACTTGAACGGTAGCGGAAAATATAATAGTGTCAAAGAATGGCGTAAAGCAAATTACCAAAAATTCAAACAATATCAGATTGGATTATTTATACTAAGGATGGTAGAATGGCTCATCATCAAGATTATAGAATCATGACACAGCAGATTGACTTTCAGAACTTAAAACCTTCTGAATACATCACTGAGCGTATATACGAAAACAAATTTGTTGAACCAGTTAAGTTTTTTCCAGTGCGTTTGAGAAGGTCCAATAATAGATAGAATATGGATAATTTAACCACTGTAATTGCAATAGTACCAAGACTTCCCCCCGCCATTGACGGTGTAGGGGATTATGCTTTAAATTTAGCTCGTCAGCTTCGTAAAGATTTTAATATTCACACCCATTTTATTGTAAGTAATTCTACATGGAAAGGTACATCAGAAATTGAAGGATTTACTGTTAGTCAAGTTACAGATAATTCTGCTAGTACATTAGTCAGTTTGCTATCATCTAATGATAAATATTCCAGTATCCTGTTACACTATGTAGGTTATGGTTATGCTCAAAGAGGTTGTCCAGTGTGGTTAGTTCAAGGGTTAGAACATTGGAAAAGTTTATATCCTAAAAATAATCTTGTGACTATGTTTCATGAACTCTACGCATCAGGATATCCACCTTGGACAAGTCCTTTCTGGTTATTTCCTCTACAGAAGAGTTTAACCACACAGTTGGCAAAATTGAGTGATCATGGCTGGACTAGTATGGAAAACAGGTCTAAATTGTTGGCAAAAATTACGCAAAAAAAACATTGCCCAATATTTAGTTTACCAGTTTTTTCTACTATTGGTGAAAGTGAAGTAGGTCAGGTATCTCCACTATCAAAACGACAGCCAAAGCTAGTAATATTTGGTACTTATGGCAGAAGATTACCAATTTACCAAAAGTCTATGCCTATTCTTCGTCAAATAGTCAGAGATTTAGAAATAAAAGAGATATTAGATATTGGCAAGCCATTGGGTATTAACTTAAAGGAAATTGATAATGTTCCTATAATTACATTAGGTGAACAACCACCAGAGAATATAAATTCTCTTCTTCAATCTAGTATAGCTGCTGTAATTGACTATCCTGCTAGTCTCTTAGCAAAATCAACTATCTTTGCAGCTTATTGTTCCTACGGTGTATTACCCATTGTTGTGGGAACTGAGAGTGTTGAAGGAAAAATTGATGGACTGATAGCTGGCAAACATTACTGGTTGCCAACTCCACAATCTCCTTCATTGAATATGGAAATTGGCCAGGAAATTTCTATCAATGCTTATAACTGGTATCAAGATCACAGTCTGTCAGTTCATGCTAAAACAGTCGTTTCCCTGCTATAAAAATAATGACAGCAAATTAAATGTAGATATATTTAACTACTCCTATTTTAGACTAAGTTTAGGTAAAATTTTCATGAACAGCCCAAAGTACCGCGTTTTATTAGTTTCCTCTCAAACCACTCAATCTTCAAATTATTTACAGATTTTAGCTCAAGATTCTAGAGTGGAAATGTTAATGGCTTACTGTAGTCTTCCAGATCCTAAACTATGGCATGGATCAGAGTCCATTAACAAACACGTTTTTGATACTCAAGTTTTAGAAGGCTACCCGTGGGTTTATGTCCCTAATTATTCACCCTTTCCTAGTTTGAGTAAAGCTTTTGGCTTGATAAATTTGGGACTTGTTAAACTAGTTCCCCAGTTTGACTGTTGTATAGTTTATGGTCACGCTTTTATCAGCTTTTGGTTAGCAATCTTGATATCAAAGCTACTTAGTAAGCCTCTATTGTTATCTACCGACGCTACCTATTTAGAACCAATATCAGGCGGTGAATCCTGGAAAATACCCATTAAACGCTTATTTTTGCCATTTCTTTACAAATATATTGCTGATGGCGTATTAGTTCCTTCCACTGCCTCAAAGCGATTTCTTGAGTCTTTGAACGTTGATTCAGAACGAATTTTTATTACTCCCTATGTTGTAGATAATGAAGGAATAGCTAAAACTGCACAATTAACAAACCGTAACCAAATCAGATCAGAATGGCAAGTTCCAATAGATGCGGTAGTTGTAGTTTTCTGTGCTAAGTTTATTCCACGCAAACGTCCGCAAGATTTGGTGAAAGCCTTTGCTCTAGCCAATGTTGCTAATAGTTACTTGGTATTAGTAGGAGATGGACCATTAAAAGAGTCTCTCCAAGAGGAAGTTGAGCAACTAGGAATTGCCGAAAGGGTAAAATTTTTAGGTTTTGTTAAATATTCGCTCTTACCACAAGTTTATGCGAGTAGTGATTTGTTGGTTCATCCTGCCGAATGGGAACCCTATGGCCTACCCGTAAATGAAGCAATGGTTTGTGGTATTCCTGCTGTCGTAAGCGATCGCGTTGGTTCAGGGTACGATTTAGTACAAGAAGGTGTAACTGGATTCACTTACCCTAGTGGCGATGTAGACGCTCTGACATCAATTTTAAAGACAACATTAGGCAATCAAGAGACTCTAAAGCGAATGGGTAAAGCTGCTACTGAGAGGATGAAAACCTGGTCATTTCGTGAGAATGCCGAAGCTCATGTCGAGGCAGTCAAAAAGTTAATGACATCGAAAAGCTTATAGACTAAGAACAATCAATGCTAAAGGTAATTAAATGGAAATTTTCCTTATTTTAATAGTTTTTATTGGTATTATTCGCCTCTCAACTCTCAATTGGCGAATGTCGGTAAAAGCTAGTTTAGTCATTCTTCTTTTAGAAGGTGCTTTGAGAAAGTGGGTATTACCCCAAGCCAGTGATATGATTTACTTTCTCAAAGATATCGTCCTATTAGGAGCTTATCTGAAGTTTTACTCAAGTTCAGAGCCGAAATATCACGGAAAACTGAATTTTTTCAGTATGATATTATGCCTATGTGCTGGTTGGTGTGTATTCCAAATATTTAATCCCAACTTAGGTTCTCCAATACTAGGTTTATTTGGATTTAAAGCATATTTCTTTTATATTCCTTTGATGTGGATGCTACCTACCTTATTTGAGTCACAAGAGGAACTATATCAATTTTTACGTAATCATTTATTGCTAGTATTCCCAGTATCTATTTTAGCTATAATTCAATTCTTTAGTCCTGCTAATAGTCCTCTAAATACTTATGTGGTGGGAACACTAGAATATATTGCTGTTGCTGGTGAGAATGTGAGAGTTACAGGTACATTTTCTTATATTGTTGGTTATTCAACTTATATGGCTTTCTGCTTTAGTCTATTAATTCCATTAATTTCTTTACCCCAAACCAAAAAATGGCAAATAATAACTCTAGTAGAGACTTTTTTAGTAGTTGGTACTAGTTTCATGACAGGTGCGCGTGCGTTGTTATTATTTGAGACTTTGTTTTTATTAGGTTACTTTGGTTTATTGTTCTTAACCAAGCCTTCAATAGCCATGCGTATTACTAGAAAGTTTATTCTACCAGTATTTTTAATTGCTTCTGTAGTGCCAGTTTTCTTCCAAAAAGCCTTAGAATCATTTTTCATTCGTGCAAATCAAGATTCTTCTAACTTTTCGCAACGTACTTTTTCTGTTTTTGATGAACCTACGCTATATATGCAATTTAAGGGATTTGATAGCTATGGTATCGGCGCAACCAATAACTCTGTAAGAGGTTTGCGTAATGTGTTACATATATATTCCGGTGAAGTTCCTCCACCTAATGAGAATGAAATGGGAAGAATTATGCTAGAAATAGGACCTTTTGGTTTTATCCTTTGGTATATCTTACGTTTAATTTTAATAATCTCATTATTACGCGTTTTTTTAAAATTAAAAACTCCTTTTTTGCGTAACCTAGCCCTTGCCGCTTTCCTGTTTCATGTCACTAATTTTACCCTTCTAATGGTCTTTAATTATATATTAGGAGTTTACTATTGGTTTTTTGCTGGTTTTATCTTCTTGCTTCCACAATTAGAATATCAGCAATTATCATTATACCAAAACCAATCCCAGCAAAGCTATGTCTAAACCCAAAATTTCTTTAGCCCATCAAATTAACCCATCTTTTGCTCAAAATGCTGCTTTAGC
>JBJUHT010000265.1:0-17033 GCA_046070105.1 Dolichospermum sp. | reverse complement strand
TTTTAATAATAAAACTCTTGTGGGGTGGGCATCTTGCCCGCCCGTGGTGTACCTCATAACACCAGAAAGTGCTGTAATATTCCAGATAATACCCAAGCTAATACTCCTGGTAATATAGATGATTACAACCTAGCTATCAAGTTTAATCCTAACTATGCCGATGCCTACATCAGACGGGGAATTGTCCGTGATGATTTAGGAGATAAGCCAGGAGCAATAGATGATTACAACCAAGCTATCAAGATTAATCCTAAGAAATAATCAAATCGGTGTACAATTTACCCAAATCTTTGTTTTTATTTTTGCTTGGCTAATTTTTCGCGTTGTCATAGTTTACAATAATCAGGGACAAAGTTTAGGACGTTGGGCATTTGATTTAAAACTGCTAGAAGTCGTAAATGGGGAAATAGTGAGTAGAATCCCCCAATTTCAGACGTTATTGCTGCGAGAAGGGATTATTTGTTTTTCTAGCTTATTATTATCCATTTTCTTGGCTAATATCATCCTCAATCCCGCTGCTATTGTGTTATTGCTTCCCCTAATCATTGACGGCGGTGCTGCTTTATCTGATACTCAAATGCGTCAGTCCTTCCATGACCGCTTTTTTCGGACTATCATAGTTTCCTCCCAACGTGGTTATTTTTGAGATCTAAAAATTAAAAGATCGTTGCCAAATTTTAGCGAAATGTGAGATAATAGTCATTTGTGTTAATTATCTCCAGGCTTTACAGTTTGTAAGTTTATGGCTAAGAGTAAAGGTGCGCGTATAATAGTGACACTAGAATGCACCGAGTGTCGAACAAATCCAGATAAACGTTCCCCTGGTGTATCCCGCTATACCAGTACTAAAAACCGTCGGAACACAACCAACCGTTTAGAACTGAAAAAGTTCTGTACCCACTGCAACAAACACACAGTTCACAAGGAAATTAAGTAAGAATGAGTTATTATCGTCGTCGTCTTTCTCCCATTAAACCAGGGGAAGTCATTGATTATAAGGATGTAGATTTGTTGCGGAAGTTTCTCACAGAACGGGGAAAAATACTACCTCGGAGAATTACTGGGTTGACTTGTCAGCAACAACGGGCGCTGACTCTAGCTATTAAACGGGCCCGGATTGTGGCTTTGTTACCCTTCATTAACGCCGAAGGTTAAGAAGATTTTGGATTTTGGATTTTGGAAGAGTATCCCAGAAAAGTGGCGGTTGCATGGATATTGCGCGGTTACTTTCAGTCCAAAATCTAAAATTTAACAATTATTAATGGCATAATAGGCCCAAAGGATTAGATACTGGTTATTTAATCTTGGATCTCCAGTTTAAAATTCAAAAATATAAAACTAAAGTGCGACAGTTGTGGATAAGGGGACGTTAGTTGAATTTAGGGTTCAAAGCGATCGCCGTTTGGGAGTGGTAGATCGTCCAGATGGGAAAACTCGATGGTTTGTAGTAGATGAACGTGGTCAATCCCACAGCCTCGCACCGCGCCAATTTACCTACACAGTCAGCGGACAAATCTATAAACCAGGCGAAATTCCTGAGTTTTTAAATCAAGTTCAGCCTTATCTAGATCCGTCGAGTTTGGAAGTAGCGTGGGAACTACTGATTGAAGATGGGGAAACTGTCACCCCTCACCAAATGGCGAATCTACTGTTTTCGGAATCAGCCCCTCCCCAGTGTTATGCAGCCCATTGTTTGCTATCAGAGGATAAACTCTATTTTAAGCAAAAAGGGGATGCTTACGAACCACGCAGCCCAGTCCAGGTGGCAGAACGCAAGCACCAGATGGCTGTAGAATCACAAAAAGCAAGGGGACAGCAAGAATTTTTAGCCCGTGTAGAACAGGCACTTCAGGGCGCGGTGGTAGAATGGCAGAAAATAGATCGTCAGCGGTTGGAAGCTTTAGAAAAGTATGCAACTTTGTTGGCAGATGTGATCGCGCTCAAGGTGAATTACGACTCTTTAGCCCGTGCTTGTCCGCCTCCAGCCTCAGTATTAGAAACTATGAATATGCTGGGACGTTCTGCTACACCTCAAAATGCTTTTCAACTTTTGATAGATTTGGGTTGGTGGAGTCCCCATGAGAACCTGTTCCTACGCCGTTCATCAATTTCTGTTCAATTTCCTCATCAGGTATTAGAAGTGGCGCAAGAACGTTTGGATTTCCCTAGCACAGATTTAGACACAAACCGTCTCGATCTGACTCATCTCAAGGTATACACCATTGATGACGAAAGCACTACGGAAATAGACGATGGTTTGAGTTGGGAGGTATTACCAAATGGAAAAGAACGGTTGTGGGTACATATAGCCGATCCTACCAGGTTATTAATGCCAGATGATGAATTAGACTTGGAAGCGAGAAAACGGGGGAGTACGGTTTATTTACCTACGGGGATGATTCCCATGTTTCCAGAGGTGTTAGCTACAGGTCCCATGAGTTTGGTACAGGGGAAAGTCTGTTGCGCTCTCAGCTTTGGGGTAATTTTAGATCAAGTTGGCTCTGTAGAAGATTATTGCATACATACTGGTTTAATTAAGCCTACCTATCGTCTTACTTATGAAGATGTAGATGAGATGTTGCAATTGGGAGTACAAGCAGAACCAGAAATAGAAGCGATTGCTAATTGGTCTAAAATACGCAAAAATTGGCGTTATGGTCAAGGGGCTGTTAGTATCAATATGCCAGAAGCGATGATCAAAGTCAAGGACGATGATATAAATATTGATATTTTAGATGATTCCTTGTCCCGGCAACTAGTAGCAGAAATGATGATTCTGGCTGGAGAAGTCGCAGCCCGTTATGGTCAAACCCATAATATCCCTCTCCCTTTTCGTGGTCAACCCCAACCGGAATTACCACCGGAGGAGGAATTACTACAATTACCAGCGGGCTTTGTCCGTTCCTGTGCTATGCGTCGTTGTATGCCTAAGAGCGAAATGAGTATTACACCTGTGCGTCATGCCGGCTTGGGTTTAGATACTTATACACAGGCCACTTCTCCCATTCGTCGTTATAGCGACTTACTGACTCATTTCCAATTAAAAGCACATTTACGCGGTGAGAATCTACCATTCTCTGCGGAAGAACTCAAAGAAGTGATGATGACAGTCAGCAGTGCTACCCAAGAAGCAACAATGGTGGAACGACAAACTAATAGATATTATGCTTTAGAATATTTACGTCGTCATCCTGAAGAAATTTGGCAGGTAACAGTATTGATGTGGTTACGAGAAGATAGTAATTTAGCACTGATTTTATTAGAAGATTTAGGTTTACAATTGCCTATGTCCTTCCGTCGTTCTGTCAGTTTGGGAGAAAATTTATTAGTAAAAGTGAGTTTAGCTGACCCACAAAAAGATTTAATTCATTTTCAGGAGATTATGTATCAAGAAGCCCAATCAATTATAAATTAATTGTGGACTTTGTTGGTTAACATCATCAAAGTAAACTGCATAAAGAAACCTAAAATCGCTGAAAACTTCTTGCTTATTGTCTTCAATGTAAAATCCATGGACAGACGATCTTTTTTATTAGGTACAACTACTTTAGCACTTTCGCAAATCATAATTGGGTGCGAGACAAAACAAGCACTTTTGAATGTACAGCTATTAAAAAATTCCATTCCCGGTCAGGTAGTTAACCAATTTCGTAAGACTGTAGAATCAGGAGGAAAATTAAAATTTACTCCAACTGATCAGATTGAGGAATTATTTACATTATTGCAAACTTGGCAAAAACCACCAATTAATAAAAATCAAAAATCATTGCCAGCAAATTTGGTAACATTGGGAGATTATTGGTTACAAGCAGCAATTAATCAGAAATTGATTGAACCCTTATCAACAGAAAAAATCCAAAATTTAGCTAAACTGGATGAAAAATGGCAACAATTAGTTAAGCATGATCAGGAAGGAAAAATTTGGGGTATTCCTTACCGCTGGGGAAATACAGTCATTGTTTATAATCAAGAAAAATTTGAAAAGTTAGGATGGAAACCGAGAGATTGGAGTGATTTATGGCATAGTGAATTAGAAAATCGGATATCTTTACTTAATCATCCGCGAGAAGTAATTGGTTTAGTGTTGAAGAAATTAGGAAAATCTTATAATACCGAAAATATTAATCAAATCTCCTCCTTAGAATCAGAATTACAAGCATTAAATAAACAAGTTAAATTTTATGATTCTACAAACTATTTAGAACCATTAATTATTGGGGATACTTGGTTAGCAGTAGGATGGTCAAATGATATCATCCCCATGATCAGTCGTTATCAAAAATTTACCGCAGTTGTTCCCCAGTCAGGAACAGCAATTTGGGCAGATTTATGGGTAAGTCCGACAGGAGCTAGTAATGATACTCTAACATATAAATGGCTAGATTTTTGTTTGCAACCGAATACATCTAGGCAAATTGCTTTACTAACTAAAAGCAATTCTCCCATTGACAATAATATTCCCATCAGAGACATCCAGAAGCCCCTACAGAACTTGTTATTGAATAATTCAGAAATTTTTGCCCAAAGTGAATTTTTACGTCCTTTACGCCCTGAAGTAACACAAGAGTATGAAGATTTATTTATGAAGATGAAAAAATCTTAATTTTAGAAAGAGGGACGCAAACCGAATTTGCTTTGATTATTCATCTGAATACGACAGGAAACGGGAGTTTGAGTAAAATTACAGGTATAAGCGGCTAAAAATTCCTTTTGATAGTCAAAAACTCGAATATTGTAACCAGATTTACTAGTGATACTTCCCAAACGATTGACAAAAACATACTGTTCTAAATAATCTAATAAAATCCAAACTTGCTGATTAACAATGATATCTACTCGTGGGGGTTCAGATTGAGAAGCAGGGTAAATAATCCAATTATCCAAAAGCTTGTTTTCCGAGTTTTCCTTAGACCACCATAAACTAGGAATTGTCAAATTTTGGGGATGAATAGTTTTAGAAGTGATGATATTATCTTTTGTTTGGGTGAGTAAATCCAATTCTAAAGGTGCTTGAGAAGGTAAAGGGATATTTTGGGATTTTAATGGCAGAATAGGGAAAAAGCAAGAAGTAGTAAAAGTGAGAATTGCTAATAATAGCTGGGGTTTTTTGTGGGTAAATAAATTATCTTTATTCATATATTTTCGGTTGGTGTTGAGAGTAAGTAATCTTTCAAAGACAGAATTTGCTAATTTTACACAAAGTTGAATTAAAAAATTAAGCTGCTGATTTTTGTTTATTTTAGGACTTACGCACAAGTTACTAAAAACGAACCACGCCAGAACACGCCAGAACACAAAGGAATGAGAGTTTGAGAGGGTTTTTATATTTAACGTTTGTGGTTTATTACCACTTAAGAGTTCTCTAAAAATAAAAAACTTTGTACCTCACGAGTATGGGAACTACTATTAATTTCGGGAATGTTTACTTGTGTTCTTTCTGCTATTTTATAGGCTAATTTTTTAAAATCATCATAAACATTTCTGACTACTTTAGTATGAGCGCCAATGGCACCATCAGCAGGTTTTAAGTAAAACATAGGTTTATGAGCTTCCTGAGCCATTGGCATCAAACTTTGGTAGTTTTTAAGTAAGGCTAAACAATTGGGATCATTTTCGATAGAAATTAGATTTTCACCGGGCTGATCTAAAACATCTTGTCTGTAAACTGTGGGAATACGAGCAATCCAACGTTCATAAGCTTTGACTGGACGATCTAATCTAACTGAATGTTGTAAAACAATGTAGCCAACAGATTGCATTGTTCCTTGGGGAAGTTGTAAATCTTTTGCTAAACTTTTTTTCCCTGAAGAATTTATTTTAGATAATCTTTCTTCCCAATCTGTACGCCAATTTCTTAATGTAGGTCCAAGGTTACGCAGTCCTTGGAGAGAAAATAAATCTGGTGCTAGGGGAACAACAATATAATCAGCAGCAATTAAGGCTGCACGATTTATTGCTCCTAAATTTGGTCCTAAATCCATCAATATTACATTTGCTTGGTGTTTAACGACTGTTTGTTGTAAAATTCTCCAAAAAGCAGAAATTACGCGGAAAGCTCTTTCTTGTCCACCTCCACCAAGACAATTAGGCCACTGTGCTGAAAGCTCATCTTCAAAACCAGCAAGTGCTAGATCTCCAACTAAAAGAGCTAAGTTTTCATATTCTGGGATATATTCTAAATGTGGATTATCAATATCACCAGTACCTTTTAATAAAGGTTGCACACAATCAAAAACAGTTGTTGGTTCACTATTTCCTAACCAAATTTGTTCCAAGCGTTCCTCATCTAAAAAAGCGGTAGTAAGGTTAGCTTGGGGATCTAAATCAGCAGCAACTACTCGCAGTCCTAAATCTTGATACATCCATGCTAAATGATAGACTAAGGAAGTTTTACCGACTCCTCCCTTATTATTAAAGAAAGCAATAATCTTTGCACTCATAATTTTTTCTTCAGTGTTACCAAAACATGGGCATCTTCTACAGTAAATTTCAGAGGTGGATTACCATTTTTTAGAAGTTGCTGACGAGCAAGTTCAATTCCTAGATTTTCTTGCAAAACATCATTTGCTAAAGATGAGGGTAAATAAACTCGACGAAAAATTTCTAAATCAAGATCATCTAAACTAGCTGATGTTAAAGCACGTAAATCAAAAGGTAAATCTTTTGAACGTCTTTTTTCAGCTAAACGACGTTCTTCTTCTGCTGTTGCAGTGGCTCTGCGAGGACCTACTCTAATCCAAACTCGTCCCTTAAAACGTAAAGGTGGAGCATCTGATGGTTCGACAATTAGAACTGCTAATTCACAACCATTAATATTGCGTTTTTGAACAATCATGGTTGGAAAAGGTAAGATGTTGCCATCATCTCGCATCCCTGAAAGTGTCAGCAGAAGTTTATCATCTATGGTCAGGTTCGCACAAGTTCCATTATCATTAACACCAATAAATAAAACTCCTGGTTTTTGATGGTTGGGTAAATCATTAGCAAATGCACAAATGGCTTCACAAAGTTTACCTCTATCGGATATTGAAGCCTTACGTTCCACTCGGTCTGATTCCATATCGTTGAGGAGAATTTCTAACTCCTGGTCATTCATTGAGTTTCTCCTCATTCACAAATTGTCACTTTTTTATACTGCATTAATATGATAACCTCCTTTCTTCGCGCCTCTGGGTGAGAAAAAACTACTCCATTGCTGGATATTGAGCTAACACCTGCCGTAAATATTCCCCAGTATAAGAACGGGAATTTTGCGCCACATCTTCGGGCGTTCCCGCAGCAATTATTTCCCCTCCTTTATCTCCTCCTTCTGGTCCTAAATCTATTACCCAATCTGAACAACGAATCACATCTAAATTATGCTCAATGACTAAAATTGAATTTCCTTTATCTACTAATCTTTGTAAAACGTCTAACAATTTGTGAACATCATAAAAGGATAAGCCTGTGGTTGGTTCATCTATTAAATATAAGGTTTTTCCGGTCGCGCGTCGAGATAATTCTGTCGCTAATTTCACCCGCTGTGCCTCTCCACCAGATAAGGTTGTGGCTGGTTGTCCTAATTGGACATAACCTAAACCAACATCTACTAATGTTTGTAATCTCGTTACGGCTTTGGGAATGTTTTGACAAAAATCTAATGCTTCTTCAACGGTCATCTTCAAAACATCAGAAATTGATTTATCTTTATATTTAACTTGCAGGGTTTCTCGGTTATATCTCGCACCTTTACACACTTCACACTGCACATAAACGTCAGGTAAAAAGTTCATTTCAATGACATTTACACCCTGTCCACTACAAGCTTCACAACGTCCACCTTTGACATTAAAAGAAAATTGTCCAGCTTTATAACCTCTGGTTTTCGCTTCTACAGTTTGGGAAAAAACATCACGAATAATATCAAAAACTCCGGTATAGGTTGCGGGGTTAGAACGGGGAGTTCTCCCTATAGGTGATTGGTCAATGACAATGGCTTTATCAACACAGTTTAAACCTTTGATTTCATCTATATCTTTGGGTGCAGGGGATTTTTTGAGTAAATGATGTTGTAATGCTGGATAAAGTAATTCATTAATTAATGTAGATTTTCCTGAACCAGAAACACCGGTAACAGAAACTAGTTTTCCCAGGGGAATTTCTACATTGATATTTTGTAAGTTATGGCGACGTGCATTTTTAATAGTTAAAGCCCGGCCATTTCCTTCTCTTCTTTTGGCGGGAGTATTTATGACTCTTTTTCCTGATAAATAAGCCCCGGTTAAGGATTTTTCTGCATTCAGTAAATTCTCTAAATTTCCTTGAGAAATAATATGTCCTCCATGAATTCCCGCCCCAGGACCAATATCAACTATATAATCAGCCGCGCGGATAGTTTCTTCATCATGTTCGACGACTATTAAGGTATTTCCTAAGTCCCGTAATTTGATCAAAGTTTTTAGTAATCTGGCGTTATCTCTTTGATGTAAACCGATACTTGGTTCATCTAAAACGTATAAAACTCCTGTTAGTCCTGAACCAATTTGTGTCGCTAACCGAATGCGTTGAGCCTCCCCACCTGATAATGTCATGGCGGGACGATCTAAGGTCAGGTAATCTAAGCCAACATCTAATAAAAATTGTAATCTGGCTTTGATTTCTCTCAGAACTAAATCAGCTATTTGACTTTGGCGATCGCTCAATTTTAATTTTTCTATTCTTTCTCGACATTCCCGAATGGAAACGGTAGTAAAATCTAAAATTCCATATTGTCCCAATTTCACAGCTAAGGCTTCGGGTTTTAATCTTTTCCCTCCACAAACTTCACAAGGTTGATCAATTAAATATTCTTCTAATTTCTGTTTAATTAACTCTGTCCCTCCTTCATATTGTCTTTGTAAAATAGGAATTACACCTTTAAAAATTTGCTTTTTCTCCGTTGGATTTTTCGGTTCTTCTTCTCCATACAAGACAATTTTTTGCTGTTCTACTGTCAATTTCCCCCATTGAGTTTGTAACTCAAACCCATAATTTAACCCCACAGCATACAATAATTCTAAATAATAGGAATTTTCCTTTTCTGACCAAGGAGCGATCGCCGCATACATAGGCGAATTTTCATTAGGTACAACCAACTCCGGGGAAAATCTTCTTAAAGTCCCGATTCCATGACAATGGGGACAAGCACCATAAGGTGAATTAAAAGAAAACAACCGTGGGGATAACTCTTCCATTACCGCACCATGTTCGGGACAAGCAAAGTTTTCTGAAAATACCATTTCTTCTTCTTTGTCCGTTGTCAGTTGTCCATTGTCAGTTGTTTCTTCATTGCTATTGACCACTGACGACTGACTAATGACAACTTTAGCAATTCCGTGAGATTGCTTAAGACAAGTGGCTAGAGAATCTACTAAACGCTCTTGAATACCATCTTTTTTAACTAATCTGTCAATAACCAGTTCTATAGTATGTGTGCTATTTTTATCTAACTCGATCAAATCAGATAGCTCTCGCACCTCCCCATTTACCCGCAAACGAGCGAAACCTTGGGAAGCTAAACCAGAAATTAATTTGCGGTGAGTTCCTTTTTTTCCACGGACTACAGGGGCTAAAATTTGGAAGCGGGTGCGGTCGGGAAGTTCCATAATGCGATCGCACATCTGGTCAATGGTTTGAGGCATGATAGAGTGATCACAAAGGGGACAATGGGGTTCACCCGCTCGACCATATAACAATCGCAAATAATCATAAATTTCCGTTACTGTTCCCACTGTGGAACGAGGATTATGGGAAGTTGATTTTTGGTCAATGGAAATTGCGGGACTTAAACCCTCAATTGCTTCTACATCAGGTTTATCCAATTGTCCCAAAAATTGGCGAGCATAGGCACTTAGGGATTCCACATAACGACGTTGACCCTCCGCAAAAATGGTATCAAAGGCTAAGGAGGATTTACCCGAACCAGAAACCCCAGTAAAAACAATCAAACGCTCACGAGGTAATTCCAAATCAATATTTTTGAGATTATGCTGTCTAGCACCCCGAATGCGGATAGTATTTTGGCTATGATCAGAGTATGGCAGCAGATCATTTAAAAAAGCGGTTGAATTTTCTGACATATTGACAGGCTAAGGAGAGTTACACATTGAAACAATCCTTAATAATACTATTTTTATCTAGTTTATGGTACAATCTATTTAATGTCTTTTTGCTACCTGTCCCAACCAACTAATAATTTCACCATTCACAATATCTGGAACTTCATCATGGGGACAATGGCCAGCACCAGGAACTGGGACAATTTTCACATCTTTACCATCTTTTTGTGCTATTCTATAAACATCCGCCCCTGAAATCGGTGTCCACGGATCTTCCTCACCCCAAATTACTAATAAAGGCCATTCTAACTTAGGTAATAATGAACTAGGACTAGGTCCTGGAGGTGCGGTCAAAATTGAAGCAAAAACAGCTTGCGCTCCTGGGTCACAAGATGGTATATAGAGTAAATCTACAAGTTCATCAGTTACAGCGTTGCGATCGCGGTACACTTGATATAATGTTCGTCTAATTTGTGATTTTTGGCGAATACGGTCAAACACAAATTTACCTGTCACCGGGTTAGCTACTAACTTGTTAAAAGTCCCCATAAAAACCCGTAGCAGTGGGTTTAATTCCTGGGGACGGTGACTCAAACCACCAGCGGAGTTAATTAACACGCCTCCAACCGCAATTTCGGGGTATTCTGTTAAAATAATTAAACTTAAAAGTGCGCCAATGGAATTACCAATAAATATCGCCGGTGTCTGAATATGTGTATTGTGAAAATCTTTTAATAATTCCGCCCACAATTCCATGGTATAATCTATCTTAGCTTTATCAGAACCTCCAAAACCCAACAAATCTAAAGCAAACACCTGATAACCAGCCGCAGCCAGAACCGGGATATTTTTCCGCCAATGACCAATGGAAGCGCCAAAACCATGAATAAGTACCAATGGTTGACCTGTACCCATAACTGTATATTGAACTTTATAACCGCGCCAAGTCCAAACTTGTTTTTCTAATGTCTCTAAATGCTGGGTTGTAATCGTCATTTGTGAAAATTTCAGTGTCAATTTCTGGTTTAATTTATTATTTATGATGATCAGATGATCAATTGTCAATTATCATTGGATAATTGTAGGTTGGGTAGAGCAACAGCGAAACCCAAGGATATTAAGTTGTGCTTCTCAAACCAACCCAGACAATTTCATCATTTTTCCATTGTAGGTTGGGTAGAGCAACAGCGAAACCCAAGGATATTAAGTTGTACTTCTCAAACCAACCTAGACAATTTCATCCTTGTGCCTTAAACTTAACAGTGTTTACTTGTAGTTAACAATTATCATTATTTTACAGGTGCGAGCTAAAATACCATGAATACTCTTAAATTAACTTATTGGAGTAAACTAGTTATTACAACCGTTTCTCTTGTCCTATTATCCCCCATATCTTCCGCCTTAGCATTATCAAAACTGTCCTATTTAGATACATCAAATTTCAGTCAGTTCTCACAAAAACAAGTTTTAGCAGATAAATCTGACGCTCAAGCATTGGGGGTCACTGTTGCTACCAGTTCTTCTCCAGAGAGAAAACCAGCATTCACACTTTATATCTGGCAACCAGGTGGTACAATCTCAGAGGTAACAGCCCGTATTTCCATCAAAAGTAGATATGGCGACAAATATCGTCAAGAGAGATTTCTAGGCGATTATAGATATAGAATGAAGCAAAAAGCTAATTTTGTCAAGGGGTTTAAAGCGGGGGATATTATAATTATCCGTTTATATGATACCACAAATCGCTTGATTGGCTACAGTGAATTGCCAATTTTACCGGAAAACATAGTAGTTAATCTAATTTTATCAGCTAATCCCATAGTAGATCAAGTAGTTCGTACTTTTTATGGTGCTGATGTTAACAGTGATAGCATTGTTGATGATGATACTACCAAATACGACTACTTCACCCAACTTAATAACCAAAAAGTTACTTTCCTGAATAGTTCAGAGAATATTAATATTACTCAATACCAAGCAGCGGGTTTTTCTCAAATTCCCACAATTGCTGCTTATCCTATATCCCTGAGTGATGTTGTTGGTAAATCTATCAATATCTTTGATTCTAACTTAGCACCAGCCTTAACTGCTGCTCCTGGTAGTATAACACAGTTAATTCCAATTCAAGAAAATTCCAGTTTTGAACTGGGACAGCTATTAAGTAAATATCGGCAAATAGGTGTAGCAAAAAATATTAAAGTTTCATTTTCTGATATTTCCAAGGACTATTGGGCTAAAGAATATATTAGCGAATTGGCCGCCATGGAAATAATTGGTGGCTTTCCCGATGGTTCTTTTCGTCCTAACGCAGCGGTAACTCGTGGAGAATTAGCTGTGCTGTTGCAAAAAGTGTTTATGAAGAGGAAAATCCGTAAAGCGGTAGCTTTTAAAGATATTCCACCGCGACATTGGGCTTATAATGCTATTCGAGAGAGTTATGAAATGGGATTTTTTAACACATTGGGTAGTAAAAAATTCAACCCTAAACAAAAGCTGACTCGTTTAGATATTTTAATCACCTTAGCTAAAGGACTGAATTATCAATTTACTGGTTTTCCAGAAAATATCCTTTCAGTTTACAGCGATGCCTCTACCCTGAAAGGCGAACACCGCAATTTTATCGCTAGTTTAACACAAAATGGTGTAATTGTCAACTATCCAAATATAAAATTGTTGAATACTAAAAAAATTGCCACTAGGGCAGATGTATGTGCGTTGCTATATAGAGCAATGGTTGTTAATGGTGAAGTAGTAGATTTCCCCTCCAGATACAATGTGAAAATCACAAGATAAGTATGGCGTTAAAAATTGTCGTTATGAAAAGGGAACAGGGAACAGGGAATAGGGAACAGGGAACAGGGAACAGGGAACAGGGAACAGGGAACAGGGAACAGGGAACAGGGAACTCTACTTTTTGTTACTTATGTCGGTTTTTTTCCGTTCACCTAGAATGTGAGAAAATAGGGGAAAAAATGGGTTTTTGATGATATTTTTGTTTCGCGCAAAGGAAGAAATAGAATCAGGACTTACGCAAAATATCTCTTAAACCCTCTTTTCTTCGTTCTCTTCGTTCCTATGCCTTCGGCACGCTTCGCGAACGTGGTTCATTATTCCGTGACTTGTGCGTAAGTCCTAAGAATGTTTCTTCCTTATTGTATTGTATCAACCAGTATTTCTCATTCCGGCTGCAATACCGTTAATAGTTAATAATGCACCTCTGAGTAATTCTCCTTTGCTGTAACGAGAGTGAATTACACCAGTTGTAGGTGCATTTTTCGACTGACGTAGGCGTTTTAAGAGGGAAACTTGGATAAATCCTAAAGGAACAATTGTGCCATTTCTTAATTGTACAGAACGTTGTAAAATTGGATCACCATCTAAGAGTTTTTCGTGTCCAGTGATTTTTAAAACTAAATCTCTAGTCAGGAAAAATTCCTGAGAAATTTGTTCAAAAACATTCTCAAATCTAGTTTTGTCGTCAGGGTGAGATAGTTCATTGACATAATGACGTGCCATTTCCATATCCACTTTTGCTAAGGTCATTTCTGCTTTAGAAATTACCATTTTAAAGAATGGCCACTTTAAGTAAAAATAGCGCAGTAATTTCAAATGTTGTTGTGGTTCTTCGTCCAGAAATTTTTGTAAAGCTGTACCAATTCCATACCAAGAAGGTAATAAGAAGCGGGTTTGTGTCCAACTAAATACCCATGGTATAGCTCGTAAACTGCTTAAATCTTTTTTACCAGATGGACGACGGGCCGGACGAGAACTAATTTGTAATTGACTGATTTCTTCTATGGGTGTAACTTGGTGAAAGAAGTCAATAAAATCAGGTTGCTCATAAATCAGGTTACGATAGTGCTGACGAGAAGCATGAGCTAATTCTTCCATAATCTCATTCCAAGGTTCAATATCATCAAACCCTCTCCCCAATAAACTCGCTTGAATTACTGCTGTGGTGATAGTCTCTAAGTGATATAAGGCTAAATCTAATAAAGAGTATTTAGAAGCCAATACTTCCCCTTGTTCGGTGATTTTGATTCGGCCGCTAATACTGTTACCTGGTTGGGCTAAAATTGCTTCATAAGCAGGACCGCCACCGCGACCCACAGACCCTCCGCGTCCGTGGAAAATTCGCAGATTTACACCATAACTTTCAGCAATTTTCTGGAGTGATTTTTGGGCTTTATGAATTTCCCAGTTACTACTTAAAAAACCAGAGTCTTTGTTACTATCAGAATACCCTAGCATGACCTCCTGTAAGTTAGGACTCAATGTAGCAATAGATGGATGTGTTTGTGCTTCTGTATTGTTAATTGCAGCGTAGCCTCCAGCCAGCATAGCACGATACAAAGGCAGTTCAAAAAGTTCTTGCATGACACTTCTGGAACGTTGTAAGTCTTCTACGGTTTCAAATAGAGGTACAACGCGAATTGTCCCCACTGCGAGTGCGGGGTCAAATAAAGTTGATTCTTTGGCTAATAGTAAAACTTCTAGTACGTCGCTGACTTCACGGCACATACTAATAATATAAGTTTGACAGATATTGATACCAAATTCTTGTTGCAGCGATCGCAAAATACGGAAGGTTTCAATAACATCATTGGTTTTTTCCGAAAATGGTAATTCAGAGGGAATTAATGGTCTACGAGTTTGCAATTCTGCGGTTAACCAAGCTATTCTCTGCTTTTCGGATAATTCATGGTAAGATTGCGGTAAAAGCTGCAAATATTCCAAAATTTCATTAATTGCGTCAGCATGACGAGAAGATTCTTGACGAATATCTAATTGTGTGAGATGAAAGTCAAATATTTCTACTTGACAAATGAGATTTTCTAATTCTCGACAACTTAAACCTGTTTCCCGCAAGTTGCGTTGAATTAATAACAATTCTGCTAAAAATTCTGTACCGGACCGGTACTTATGTGCATCTTCATTTTGCGGCGTTTCTTGATTATATAAAGCTACATTCCGATCTCGTGTATTTTCTAATCTTTTCAGTATATAAGATAACTTTAAACGATAAGGCTCTTGACGAAACCTTAAAGCTAAAGAGTCATAAACGCTACTTAACTGTGATTGATCTAATTCCAGAGATTCTAGTAAATCTGGCAATACATCACTCCACTGCATGGATACGCTCAGTAATGCTACTAACTCCTTCACAGATTTAATATACCGCTCTAAAACCATTTTTCGTTGATAACAAGCAGTTTTCCATGTGACTTCTGGTGTCACAGAAGGATTACCATCTCGGTCTGAACCTACCCAAGAACCAAAGGAACAGAAATTTGTCCCTGGTGGTTGTAACCAGGGAAAAGTTTCCTCTAGGGAGTATTTAAAGCGTTTATATAATTGTGTAATTCCATCAAATAAAACTTCTTGAAAGTAGTGAAGAGCATAATCTACTTCATCTAAAACCGTCGGCTTGAATTGATGTAACTCATCTGTGCGCCACCAGAGACGAATTTCCTCCAGTAACCTCTCTTTAATTTCTATTGTTTCCCAAGGATAACTACCAGCACGACTGATACTATCATCCATTTTTTGTAAAAGATGTACCACCTGACGCTGTTTATCTCGGATAGTATGACGGACAATTTCCGTCGGGTGTGCGGTGAAAACCAAGCGGATATCCAGTTGAGAAATGAGGCGTTGAATTTGTTGTGGGGGAACATTCAACTGAAATAATAGGGGAAATAAAGCCGCAAAACTGCCTTTTTGCTGAGTTTCCGGTGTCATTAAATCGCTACCTACTTCTTTGGTGACAATTAACTCTTCCTCCCGTTGATTAGTAGTATAAATAATACTAGGAAAAAGTTTTTGTTCTAGTGGAATTGCGTAACGAGTTAATTGCTGTTTTTGCTCATATTCCTGCTCAATAATATTAATTAGCTGAAAATAGAGCGCGAAAGCACGGGCGGCGCGAATAGCCTCATTGATATTCAATTGTTCAATCAATTCTACAGCCGAGGCGGCTTGGTGGTGAGTAGCTTGTCCTTCTGGGGAACACAAATTCCGCAGTTGACGTAATAAATCTACCATTTCCTGACCACATTCTTGGCGGAGAACCGTTTCCCACAATTCCTCTACCACTTGTAGACGGTGACGTAAGAATAGTTCTGAGTGTAGTACGGGAGAATCAATATTTTCAGCTTTCATACTTTTGATCATACTCATAAGATACTCAAAATGTCTAATCTACCTTGTTTTGAGTATCCAATATTAAGCTCTTAGCTTTTTTAGGAACTACTCACAGGTTCATTTTACTTTTAACTATTTTTGGTTTATTTTCAATAGGAAGAGGTAATTAAAATAAACCACTTCACTAAATGCCTACTATCATTTTAAGACAAAGTTCGCCATCACTCAACAGCCAACAGGAGAAAAGCTATTTTCAGAATATTTATTCTTTTGTCATTGACTCAGACCATGGGAACTAGAATACAATACAGGGAACAGGGGACTCTTAACAGGGGACAGGGGACTCTTAACAGGGAACAGGGAACTCTTAACAGGGAACAGGGAATAGGGAATAGGGAATAGGGAACTCTTAACAGGGAACTATGAAATTCCCAAATTGAACCCTTAAAACTCAAACCTCAGTGCGTCTTTGCGCCTTGGCGTGAGACTAAAATTCATACCCTGAGTCAGCAACCCCGTTTTTTTATTCATTACAGGGAACTGGGAACTCTTAACAGGGAACAGGGAACGGGAAATAGGGACCAGGGAACAGGGAACGGGAAATAGGGAACAGGGAACAGGGAACTCTTAACAGGGAACAGGGAACGGGAAATAGGGAATAGGTTTTGGGCATTACTTATGTCGGTTTTTTTCCATTCACCTACTTATGATCTATATTCATTTTCTTCCGGGACATGATGCACTACTCTAGAACAGTTAACAAGTAGATGCACCCTGATAACTAACTTCCCCTAGCTGGCTAACACCTCTGGG
>JBJUHT010000264.1:0-15384 GCA_046070105.1 Dolichospermum sp. | reverse complement strand
CTAGAAGAACCTACTAAAGATATGCTAAAAACCGCAAAATCTGCTGGTTTTTATCAGAGTAAATACATGAGTCATAGTTGCGACAAAATCCAAATCGTCACTATTAAAGAGATAATTGAAGATCAACAAAGATTAAATATTTGTTTAAGTTATGAAATTCTCAAAGGTGCGGAAAAACAAAAAGAAGTCAGAGTGAATCAGATAGAGTTAGATTTCTAACTCAAGTTGCTAGTTATTTAGTTGAGATTGGTAATGGGTAATGGCAGGACGACCGGAAAACCAAACACCTGCTAAGTGTTGGTTGCTTTCCAGTACGGATACTTTAATAGTCAAGTTTTTGGCAATAAAGGGTTGCAGGATAATATCAGATTATCGGATGTTTTAAAAATTACGTAACTACCTGTGTAGTATTAAATACAAGTTCCAACCCCGATCCTTTAATTGTTGACGGGAAAGCGTTTTGCTCCCACGTTGTTGCCCTATCTTGACAGTATAAAAGAGTGATTTTGGAATATTCTTGACCCGAAATTTAAAAATACATCTTACCTCTGAATATTCTTCAGGTCGTTTGCCCGTTTCTGTTTCCCCGACGGCGATAACTGTCCCTGATTCATTTTTGATAACTACTGGGATTTGACCCATTATGTCGTTAAATCCACTTGTTCCATAGCACTCGTCCCCATTTATGCCCATACTAGATGAGATTAATTCCAAGTGTCCAGTCAATGTATCGCCATTTTGTGCATTTTGTGCGATCGCGTAAGGACTGGGTATTGCGACCATTAACATAGTTCCGACAATTATTTTGTGCAACATAAATTAGATCAGATTGGTTGTTTATTTAGCTTAACCGACAGAAGCCCTACGTCTCACTCTTAGGAGCGTGGGATGAATGGCGCGTGAGTTGACGACAGTTCCCTGACTAATGTGCGTAGCACGAAGGAAGGGAGACAGGTCGGAAACGAACACTTTCTTATTCTTCCGGTGAATTTTGATTTTCAATATATTTTCGTAACGTTGAGATAGTTACCCCACCACAACTAGCTACAAAATAAGACCCATTCCAAAAAACATCTTTCCAATAAATTTTGGCTAAATGTTCCGAAAATTCTTGGCGTAACTTCCTAGAAGAAACTGATTTAAGATTATTTATCAGTTTGCTTAATTCTAAGTCCGGGTGGTATTGAAATAAGCAATGGATATGATCCTCTTCTCCATTGAACTCCACAAGCTTGCAATCCCATTTAACTAATAGCTCTTCTAAAATGACGTGCAGCCGCCGTAACATCTCTCCAGTAAAGGCTTTACGTCTATATTTTGTCGTTAAAACTAGATGTACTTTTAAGTCGCTGACCGACCTTCCCTTTAAGACAAAATCATTTTTCATTAGCCTCTTGACATATTTCTTGTAATTGGTGTATACTAAAATAGTAACACCAACACCAGAAAAAGGCAATAATCAGGTGCGGACATCCTACCAATACAAAATTAAACCAACAAAAGAGCAAGCAGAAAAGATTGATAAAACACTAGAAATGTTGCGGTATCAATATAATTATTTGCTGGCTCAACGGTTTCATTGGTATGAACAAAACCGTTCTCCTATTGATAAATGTTCCATTTTCGTTTGCTATCTACCAGAACTCAAGGATAAACCAAATTATTACAGTCAAAAAGCATCATTAACTCAACTTAAAAAAGACCGTCCTTGGTACACAACAATTCATTCTCAGGTGCTACAGGAAGTCCCTAAAAAAGTTGAGTTAGCTTTTGACCGATGGTTAAAAGGCGATGTAAATGGTAAGAAATCTGGAAAACCTAGATTTAAAGGTGCAGGGCAATATAAAACTTTCACTTTCCCCCAATTCAAGCAACATCACTTTGTTAATAACAGAATCACGTTATCAAAAATAGGTGATATTAAAGTAATTGTTCATCGTCAAATACCCGATGGGTTTAATATTAAAACTGTGTCTGTCACTAAAAAAGCAGACGGGTATTATGTAACTCTAAGCCTTGACGACAAAACAGTTCCAACGATTAAACCTGATTTTAATGCTAATAATATTGTTGGTATTGATGTAGGTTTAATAGATTTTATCGTCACTTCAGACGATGAAAGAATTGCCGCCCCTAAGTTTTTGCGTAAAGCTGAACGTAAATTACAGTCAGCACAACGTCGTGTTTCTCGTAGGAAGAAAGGATCTAATCGTCGTAAAAAAGCTATTAAAAAACTGGGTATTCAACACAAGAAAGTATCAGATACCCGCAAAGATTTTCATTTTAAAACTGCAAACAATCTACTGAAAAAATATGATGTAGTAGCTGTTGAAAAGTTAAACATCAAGGGACTTGCTAGAACAAGATTGGCAAAAAGTATTAACGATGCCGGTTGGGGACAATTTATTTCAATACTAACAGTCAAAGCCGAAAATGCTGGGCTGAAAGTAATCGCTGTAAATCCAAACGGAACAAGCCAAGAATGCTCTAGTTGTGGTTACAAAGTTAAAAAGCCGCTATCCCAAAGAACGCACAATTGCCCTAACTGTAAGGTCAGTTTGTGCCGGGATTTGAATGCTGCAATTAATATCAAGAACCGTGGGACACACGGTCTTAAAGCTCAGTCAATGTCTTCATAGAAGAGTCGCTGAGAAGCCCACACTCACCCGAAGGGGAGTGTGTGGAGTATGTCACGCAATGCTTACAACTCCCTGGGACAGTACCAAGCAGCTATTGATTTCTACCAGCAGTCTTTGAAGATAAAAAGGGAAATTGGCGATGTTGGGGGGGAAGCAAACGCTTGGTTTAATTTAGGTCTGGTATTAGAAAAAGTGGATAGGGAAGCAGACGCACTGGGCGCTTATCGCAATGCCTGTGGACTTTATGGAACAATGGGACTTGATGCTGATGTGCAAGATTGCAATGATGCAATTAATCGTCTTTCTCAACCTGAAAAACCTGTAGTTTCTCGGCGTGGGTTTTGGAGGTGGTTGGGGCGGTTGTGGCGTTGGGTACGTCGTTGGTTTAGGCGATAAGGGACTTCCAGGTATTCAATTAATTAATTTTTGTGGGGTAGACATCTTGTCTGCCCTCGCTATCGGACGGGCTAGAAGCCCATCCCACAAGATTTGATACAGCAGTTTCCTGGAAGTTCTTAAATACAATTTGTTAAGTTATCATTAATCTAATTTGTTAATATTTAACGGAAGAAGTTAAAATTGCCCGTTCTCAAATTCATAACAGAAAACAACAAATATCTACCTATGTGTTATAATTTTTCTAGTCTGTGTTAACAGGAGAATCACAATGAGCTTAGTCATTTCTGAAGATATTGTTCAAGCCAGTGGATTATCAGAAAAAGAATTAGTTTTAGAATTGATTATCCTTTTATTTCAAAGGAAAAAAATTAGTATCAGTAAAGCATCTCAACTAGCGCAAATGCCTTTACTAGAATTTCAAAATGAATTAGCAATTAGAAATATCCCTATTCATTATGATGAAAGTGATTTGGAAGTTAATTTAAAGAATATGCTATAATCTACACATATAAAATCAACACCACAAAACCATGAAAAAAATAGAAATTGAACTTGATCAAGCAACTTACGACAAAATAGAACAATTGACACAAACTCATCATTGTCAAGTTTCAGATTTAATCAAAGCTATGATTAATCAGCTAACCAAACCGGAAATTATTAATAACTCATTTATTGGTGAATGGTCTAATGATGCTGAATTAGTAGATAAAATGGTTGAAGATATTTTACACCATAGAAGTTAATCAAAAATAATTGAGTTGTGAGAAAATCTTTAATTGATACAGATATTACTTCAGAAATCCGTAAAGGTAAAAATCCTAAAATAAATGCCAATGCTATTGCATATAGAGCAATATGGAAACATTATACAATTTCTGTAATTACTGTTTCCGAAATTGTTAAGGGATGGAGAAAATTAAATCGTAATGATCGCATTCAAGAATTTTTAGCAGATTTATCTCAAATCGAAATTCTGCATTTAGACCAAAAAAGTGCAGAACTTTCAGGATTGATTCATGCTGATTTAGAAAGCACTGGACAACCAATAGGATTAGCCGATGTATTAATACAGCACTTCCCGATGTTATGAGGTACATATTTAGCGGGCAAGATGCCCGCACCACAAGCGTTGCATGATTTAACTTTGTACCTCATCAAAGCGGAAAACGCTGTAGCTTCTATCGCTATCCAAAATAATTTAATTTTGGTGACAGGTAATACTAAGCATTATCAGAAAATTCAAGCATTAGGTTATCCTTTAGTGATAGATAATTGGCGAGAATGAAAATTTGTGATTGATTATTTGATAATAGGTAACAGGTAAAAACCCATTACCCATCACCAATTACCGATTACCCATTACCCATTACCTATTCGCTAAATATTGATACATCTCCCAACGCGCATTTACTTCAGCTTGCGCTTGTTCTAGCAACAATTTCGCCACTTCCGGTTTACTCTTCGTCAACATCTTAAACCGGTTCTCCTGATACATAGATTTTTCCACTGATTCAGAAGGTGCTTTCATATCCAATTGTAGGGGGTTCTTACCTTCATTTTGTAATGCCGGATTATAGCGATATAATAACCACCTTCCTGAGTCTACTAACGCCTTTTGCTGTTGTAAACCAGTGGTCATATCAATCCCGTGAGCAATACAATGACTATAGGCAATTATGATTGATGGACCATCAAAAGCTTCCGCTTCTAAAAATGCTTTTAATGTATGTTCATCTCGCGCACCTAACGCTACACTTGCCACATAAACATTACCATAGGTCATGGCCATTAAACCTAAATCTTTCTTGGGTGCAGGTTTACCTCCAGTCGCATATTTAGCAACTGCGGCCTTAGGAGTTGCTTTAGAAGATTGACCGCCTGTATTAGAATAAACTTCTGTATCCATGACCAAAATATTCACATTTCGACCTGTGGAAATTATATGATCAATTCCCCCGAAATCTATATCATAAGCCCAACCATCACCCCCAACTATCCACACACTTTTCTTGACTAAATAATCAGCTAAGGATTTTAGATTTTGGATTTTAGATTTTAGATTGGCTTCTGTTGTGGTTTCGGAAAGTTGTGCTAATTTGTGTTTGAGGATGACAATTTTTTCCCGTTGTTCCCAAATATCTGCTTCGGTTTTTTGTTCAGCTTGCAGAATGGTATTAACTAAATTATCGCCAATTTCATTACTTAATTGTGATAATAATTCTGCTGCAAATTCTGCTTGTTTGTCTATGGATAAACGATAACCAAAACCAAATTCGGCGTTATCTTCAAATAAACTATTGGACCAGGCTGGACCTCTTCCTTGATCATTTTGACTCCAGGGAGTTGTGGGTAAATTTCCCCCATAAATGGAAGAACAACCAGTGGCGTTGGCAATGAGTGAGCGATCGCCAAATAATTGTGTTAATAATTTAAGGTAGGGGGTTTCTCCACAACCAGCACAAGCGCCAGAAAACTCAAACAATGGTTCTTGTAATTGTTGTTGGCGAATTTGGTTTACTTTCAAAGTTTTCCGGTCAGGATTTGGTAAACTTAAAAAGAAATACCAATTTTCTCGTTCTTGTTCCCGCAAGGGTAATTGTGGACTCATGTTAATCGCCTTGCGGGTGGGTTCGGCTTTGTTTTTGGCAGGACAGACGCTAACACAAATTTCGCAGCCTGTACAGTCTTCTGGGGCTACCTGAATAGTGAATTTCTGGTTAGCAAAATCCTTATCTTTGGCGTTAGTTGATTTAAAAGTTGTCGGTGCTTTGACTAATTCATTAGCGGGATAGGCTTTAGCGCGAATAGCCGCGTGGGGACAAACCATCACACATTTACCACATTGAACGCAGACATCACTATCCCAAACTGGTATTTCTGTCGCCACGTTGCGTTTTTCCCATTTTGCAGTCCCACTGGGAAAAGTTCCGTCAGCGGGTAAAGCACTCACGGGTAAATCATCACCTTCCCAGACCATAATTTTACTGAGAACATTCTCAACAAATTTGGGTTTGGTAATTGCTAATTGGCAATTTTCTTTATTACCTATTTCCACCAAAGGAATCTCAATTTCATGGAGATTTTCTAAGCTGTTGTCTACAGCTTCTAAATTCTTCTGGACAACTTCCACACCTTTTTTGCCATAAGTTTTTTCTATGGACTGTTTGATTTTAGCAATTGCTTCTTTTTCTGGCAATACTCCCGCCAAAGCAAAGAAACAAACCTGCATAATAGTGTTAATTCTCTGCCCCATACCACTATTTTTTGCCACTTGACTGGCATTAATAGTGTAAACTTTAAGATTTTTGGCGAGAATTTGCTGTTTTACTTTCAAGGGCAGATTTTCCCAAACTTTATCTGCATCATAAGGACTATTTAACAATAAAATCGCCCCCGGTGTAGCAGCTTTTAAAATATCAATATTTTCCACAAATCCCCAATGGTGACAACCGATAAAATTAGCCTTGTCTATGAGGTAGGTTGAACGAATTTTTTTAGGTCCAAACCGCAGGTGAGAAACTGTCATTGAACCGGATTTTTTGGAATCATAAACAAAGTAACCTTGGGCGTTATTTTCTGTGCCTTCACCGATGATTTTGATGGAGTTTTTATTTGCACCTACTGTACCGTCTGAACCCAAACCATAAAACATTGCCCGAACTACATGATCCGGTTCTGTAGAGAAATTGGCATCAAAATTTAAAGAAGTGAAACTAACATCATCATTAATCCCAATTGTAAAATTATTTTTGGGTTTAATTTGGCTCAGATTTTCAAAAACACTCTTGACCATTGCGGGAGTAAATTCCTTAGAAGAAAGTCCATATCTCCCTCCAACAATTTTTGGAAATGTGGTTTTTTTCCAGCCTTCATAAACAGCTGTCACCACATCTAAATATAATGGTTCTCCTGCACTGCCGGCTTCTTTAGTTCTATCCAAAACTGCAATAGATTTCACACTATTGGGTAATGCTTCTATAAATCTAGCAATATCAAAAGGACGGAAAAGTCGCACTTTAATAACTCCAACTTTTTCCCCTACTTTATTGAGATAATCTACAGTTTCATGGACAGTTTCACAACCCGAACCCATGATCACAATTACTCTTTCTGCGTCTGGTACACCATGATATTCATAGAGTTTGTAATATCTACCTGTACCTTTGCCAAATTTATCCATAATCTTTTCAACAATATCGGCACAAACATGATAATAAGGGTTTGCACCTTCACGAGATTGAAAGTAAACATCGGGATTTTGTGCCGTTCCTCGTAATACTGGTTTATCTGGAGTTAAGCAGCGTTGACGATGATTAAATATTAATTCTATAGGTATAAATTCCCGGAGATATTCATCTGATAATAACTCAACTTTCTGCACTTCATGGGAAGTTCTAAACCCATCAAAAAAGTGCAAAAATGGCACTCTTGTTTCTAAAGTTGCAGCATGAGAAATTAAGGCAAAATCATGACTTTCCTGGACAGAAGCCGAACACAAAAAAGCGAAACCTGTCGCCCTAGCAGCCATAACATCACTATGATCACCGAAAATAGATAAGGCATGGGTAGCTAAAGAACGGGCAGAAACATGAAGGACAAAACTAGTTAATTCTCCCGCAATTTTGTACAAGTTAGGAATCATTAATAATAATCCCTGGGACGCGGTGAAGGTTGTACTTAATGCCCCTGTTTGTAATGCCCCGTGGACAGCAGCAGCAGCCCCCCCTTCGCTTTGCATTTGGGTGACGCTGGGAACTGTACCCCAAAGATTTGGTTTATTTTCGGACATCCAACTATCTGCCCATTCACCCATATTTGAAGATGGGGTGATAGGATAAATAGCGATAACTTCGTTTAATTTGTAGGCTACACGGGCAACAGCTTCGTTACCATCAATTGTGGCATAAGATTTGTTCATGATTTTTCTTCCTGAGTCTTTTGTGGCTGTTTCAACTGTATGCAGAGAAACCAAAAAGATAAGCATTAGAAATAGCTAGAGTCAGGAAGTTAATTTGTCAGATATATGACATTTTTATTAACTATTAATTATTAGTGATTAGTTATTCTGACTTCTAGCCAATATTTTAATTATAGCAGAATTTATGGGTATTGGTTTGAATGCGATCGCTAGGAACAAAGTAGAGAGACTTATCCCAAATTAGCCTATTTATCACATTTATTAAAAACTACTTGCAGCAATTTCCCTCTCAAATTCCTCTAAAGCTTGCACAGTTCCTACTTCCCAAGCGCGTTTAACAGTAGCGGGGATAATTTGTATTAAAGGAATATGAAGAAACGTAGGACTACTATCAGATTTAATATAACTACCATGATTTAGTAAATAAATACCCAATTTCCCACTATCATAAATCCATAACTCAGGCACACCTATCACTTGATAAGCATCCAGAGTAGTTTTAGAAGTCACATCTATTTCTATTGCTAAATCAGGGGGTGGATCATTGATTTCTAATCTTCTTTTATTGATCATCATTTGGTAATTTTGAATATAAAAACACGCATCTGGTTCCACAGCAGCTTTATTTTTACCCTGAAAAGTTGTTGAACCAAAAGGTTCATATTTTTTCCCCATCTTTTTTAACAATATTTTCACAAGATCGGAAATTAAATCTTTAGGTTTTTCATGTTCAGGTAAAGGAACCATAATTTCTAAAGTACAATTACTATAAGCAACACGGGCAGAACGTTTCTCTCCGAGTTCTATTAAGATTGTCTCAAATTCTTGCCAACTTACATCCTCAATAGTCATCACACTACCAGGAGTTAAATGTATTTGGCTAACAGGTTTTACTACAGGAGATACAGTAGCCATATTTTTCAACTTTAAATTATCTTTAGTTTTAGGATAACTTAACTGGAAGAAAGAAATCATCATTAAATCAAAATAAGGTGTCAATGAAGACACCTTAGCCAACTTTTTAACCCTGATTCTTAATCAACATCACATCAATAATTTTAATTGCTGTTTCCTCGGAAATTTCTAAGAGTTGAATCATTCAATAGTTTTTGTTCTTCCTCTTTTAGTGCTTTTTATTACAAAATTATTTCCGTGAGGATTTCCTCACCTTTTTGTCGGGTATACACACCAAAAAACAATTTGCAAGCTTTTTTAATAATCTGTTATATTTATTTACATAAGGTTACAAACAGTAAAAACTGAGGTTCTCAAATGGTTATTTTAATCTCCTTATTGGTTGTTGGTTGGGTAGCAGCTTCTGTTATTGGTTCTTTAGCATACTTCATGGGTGAACAAAGCAAACCCATTCACGAACGTAACTGGGCTTCTGATAAATTTGAAGCTTTAGCTAAATCTATTACTGGTTTAGATACAGACTATACCCAACGGACTCCAGCCTATGCTATAGATGCTTACAACAGCCGTAACTTACCTCAATAGTATTTAAAAGCAGCTTGACAAGATGTGTATAAAAATAACCCCCAGAATTATAACTGGGGGTTTTGCTTTTCTAGACCTGACAAAAAAGGGATCTAGGACTCCATTAAAATACAGGACGATAAACGCGATAGTTAATATTGGGGAAAATATTATCTATGGACTCAACCTTTTCCAACCAACCACTATCAACTTTACCCGCTTTCACATCTACATACAATTTATTAAAACGCATTAAATGTGATCTAGTTCTTCTCACCGCATAGGGAACCATTGTTCCTGTCCGCATAATAAAAGCCCAGTCAGAAGACTGTGCTAGTAACAATTCTCGCGCAGCTTGGTTAAGCGCCTTTAATTGTAACTCATCTTCTGCTTCGATTTGGGAAATTTCAATCATCCTTTCCGCAGCTTTATGTAAATGCGGGTAAACCCAAGCATTAGTATCATTCAACCAATATTCATGAAAGCCCTTAAAGCCCCAACTCGATTGAGAAGGACGACATACTTGTTGCTGAGGATTAGCGCGTAAATAATCGGACAAATGAGTCATTGTATAAGTTTGTTGATCATACCATGACTTACGGAACAGATAATCAATAAACCAAGGACCCTCATACCACCAGTGACCAAATAACTCCGCGTCATAGGGAGAAACAATAATTGGTGGTCGACCCATCATATCGTGTAAATGACTAGCTTGCTGCTCACGATTATACATAAAATTAGCAGCGTGTTCTGCGGCCTTTTCCTTCGCCCAGTAAGGATCATAGAGGGCTTTATCCGCAAGACCCAAGCCTCGACCAGTGATTTTATGATACTTAATGCCTGTATTTTTCCTCTGTCCATTGGGCATAATATAGGGCTTAATATACTCATATTCAGCTTCCCAACCCAAATCTTTATAAAATTCCCGGTATTCAGCAGCACCAGGATAACCCACCTCAGAGGACCATACTTGCTGAGAAGACTCATGATCTCGACCAAAAGCCGCTACACCAGTCTCCGTAAAAATTGGGGCATAACTACCGAAACGCGGGCGGGGACGAGCGTATAAAATACCATGTCCATCGGTGAGGAAATAACGTAAACCAGCATCAGCCAGCATTCGTTCCACACCTTCATAATAAGCACATTCTGGCAACCAAATCCCTTTGGGGGCTTGGCCGAAGGTTTCCGCATAATGTTCACAAGCTACCTGAATTTGCGCCCATACAGCCTGGGGGTACATTTTCATTAATGGTAAGTAGCCATGGGTAGCACCACAGGTAATAATGTCTAAGTTATTACTATCTTGAAACTGTTTAAATGCTGTAACTAAATCACCATTATAACGTTCCCATAACTCCCGCGCTTCATTGAACTCAGTTGCATAATGTTCCGCTAAATAACGAACATGACCATTATGGATATTGCGCTCGGCTTCTAATTCTACAAGCTCTTCTAGTTGGGCTAGATGAGCATCATAGCGTTCTTGTAAAAGAGGATCACGAAGCATGGACACTAAGGGAGGTGTCATACTCATGGTGAGTTTAAAATCAACACCATCTCGCTTTAAGCCTTCAAATACTTTTAATAAGGGAATGTAAGTTTCTGTAATCGCTTCATAAAGCCATTCCTCTTCTAGCACGTAGTCACTTCCCGGATGACGAACGAAGGGTAGGTGTGCATGAAGTACAAGCGCGACGTAGCCTATAGACATAATAGTTTTGGGGTGGTTTGTAAGTTGAAGGTCGAAAATCGCTAGAAATTAAGAATATTTTAAGATGATATTGGGTTTGTGAAATAAGTTTTATCAGAACAACCAATCTAGGGGTAGACAAAGTGACAACAAAGTGTTACTCTTTGTAAAGAAGATTCATGAAACTTAATCATTTACTCACAAATCACCAGCCAAGATTAGAAAACTTAATTTTTTGTTACTTTCTTGATTAAAGTCAAGACTAAATCTGCTAAAGTGTTGCCTAGATAGCAAAAACTATTCTGTAAAGTTTCAAGTATCAGTTCATCTTGGCGATTTTGTCAAAAAAAAGAACTGTTCAAATTAAGTGATTTCAAAAGCAGCAACTTTCTAAATTCCAGTTTCGCAAATATCAACAATCAGAATAAGGCATTTAAAATGAGTACACAAAGTATATTACCAACTCCAGAAATCACAGACAAATTATTAGTAGATGCAGAAAAAGTTCCCAATCCAACAGAATCAAATATTATTAAACTGACTCATGGAGAAAAGTATCTAACATCTAAGTGGTACAAAGGCTCAGGGGAAATAGCACATCAAAAAGATGGGCGTTCTTTTGAGGTTACTGCTAATTTCACTCTCAAGTCAGAAGTGAAAGTTATAGAAGGGGTTTTTAAACCTGAAAATGAGATTCTAGCTAATGTTTATAACAGTCTTGGTCGTTGTGTAGCAGTAATTGACCAAACAGTTAATGAGTTGTATGGTGAGCAAGTTCGTAAATATTTTGATGCTCATGAAATTCCCTTAGAAATGATGGCTTTTCGGGCTTGGGAAGTAGATAAAACCCCAGAAACAGTCCATCGCATTTTAGGGTATTTAGGAAAAGATGGTTGTGATGTTTCCCGCAGTGAACCCGTACTAATTATTGGTGGTGGTGTCCTTAGCGATGTGGCTGGTTTAGCTTGTGCTTTACAACACCGTCGCACTCCCTATATTATGGTAGGGACGACTGTAGTTGCAGCTATTGATGCAGGTCCATCACCTCGTACCTGTACCAATGGTAAGCAGTTTAAGAATAGTATTGGTGCTTATCACCCTCCTGTACTCACTTTAGTTGATCGGAGTTTCTTCCGTACTTTGGCTACTGGTCATATCCGTAATGGGATAGCGGAAATTATTAAAATGGCCATTACTGATGATGCTGTTTTGTTTGAATTGTTGGAAAAATACGGATCTCGTTTAATAGAAACTCACTTTGCAACTTTGGGAGAAAATCAGGAGTTAGCAGAAATTGCAGACGATATTATTTATCGCGCATTATTCTCTTATATGAAGCATGAGGGAACGAATATGTTTGAGACATATCAAGATCGTCCTCATGGTTATGGACATACTTGGAGTCCCCGGTTTGAACCTGCGGTGAAAATGATGCACGGCCACGCGGTGACGACTGGGATGGCTTTTGGTGCAACTTTAGCAGTAGAAATGAATTGGTTAAAATCAGAAGACCGCGATCGCATTATTGCATTATGTCAGTCTCTGGGTTTAACTGTTTATCATCCTATTCTCGAAGATATAGACCTGATGATTGAAGGTCAAAAAAATATGCGTCGCAAGCGTGGAGAAGGTGGACTTTGGGCCCCTGTTCCTAGAGGTGGTATTGGTGCTTGCGACTATATTCAAGAAGTTCCACCCGAATTACTCGAAGCTGCTGTCGCAGCACATAAAGCCGTATGTAGCACTTTACCTAATCATGGTGCAGGAATAGAAATGTATCTTAGTGATTTGGGTTTGGAATAGGAGTTGGAAATAATAACAATGACTGAAACTTTAGTGAAATCAATTACTCCTAGACCAGTTACTCCCTTGGGTATTTTACTTGAAGAACTAGAAACAACTTTGAAAATAGCCAAGCAGGAAAATGTCTCTTCTGAACTTACAGCTTCTCTACAAAAAGTCTATGAATTAGCATCTGGAATTGATCCTTATTTGGATCAACATACAACTAATGAATCTCCTGCTTTAGCAGCTTTAGCACAAAAAACCGCTTCTGAAGATTGGAGTCAGAGATTTTCTGATGGAGAAACAGTCCGTCAGTTAGAACAAGAAATGCTTTCTGGACACATTGAAGGACAAACTTTAAAAATGTTTGTGTCCATGACTAAAGCTAAACGCATTCTAGAAATAGGAATGTTTACCGGATATTCGGCTTTAGCAATGGCGGAAGCATTACCCGCAGATGGTGATATTATTGCCTGTGAAGTGGATGATTATGTGGCTGAGTTTGCTAAAAAATGTTTTCAAACTTCTCCCCACGGTGGTAAAATCAGCGTTAAAGTTGCTCCCGCTTTACAAACATTACAAGAATTAGCAAATGCAGGAGAAACCTTTGATTTAGTCTTCATAGATGCTGATAAAAAAGAGTATGTTGATTATTTCAACTTGCTTTTAGATACGGAACTTTTGGCTGAGAACGGGTTTATTTGTGTAGATAATACCCTCCTCCAAGGACAACCCTATTTAGCCCCAGCTAAGAGAACAGCTAACGGAGAAGCCATAGCCCAATTCAATCAAATTGTAGCCGCAGATCCAAGAGTTGAACAAGTCATTTTACCCTTACGAGATGGTTTAACAATCATCAAACGTAAATAACACTATAGGTTGGGTTAAGCAACAGCGCAACCCAACAAATGTCGCGCAATGTTGGTTTTTTTGTGTCAACCCAACCTACATAATTCTATTTCTCATAAAATCATGAATTCGATTATTTCTCTATTTCAAACTTTGGGAACTCTGCTTTTACTTTCCTTGATTTTACCTATTAATTTAATTATTGTCCTCATTTCCTTAATTATTCATTTCATCATCTTTCCTTTTCAGAAAAAGAACATTTGTGAAAATCCTAAAAACATCCTCTTAACAGGAGGAAAAATGACCAAATCTTTACAACTTGCGCGTTCTTTTCATCGTGCTGGACATAAAGTATTTATGGTAGAAACTCATAAATATTGGTTATCAGGACATCAATTTTCTAACGCAGTGACAAAATTCTTGACAATACCTGCACCTGAAAAAGACTCATATGGCTATTTTCAAGGATTATTAGATATTGTCAAAGCAGAAAATATAGATGTATTTATTCCCGTTTCCAGTCCCGTAGCAAGTTATTATGATTCCTTAGCAAAACCAATCTTATCTCCTTATTGTGAAGTATTTCATTTTGATGCTGAGATGACCAAAATATTAGATGATAAATTTAGTTTATGTGATCAAGCGCGGAATTTAGGTTTAACAGCACCAAAAGCATTTTTGATTACTTCCCCAGAACAAATCCTCAATTTTGACTTTACAAAAGATGATAGTCGCTACTTACTCAAAAGCATTAAATATGATTCTGTGACTCGATTAGATATGACAAAGTTACCCTTTGAAGGAATGGAAAGTTATATCAAAAATTTACCAATTAGTGCAGAAAGACCTTGGGTAATGCAGGAATTTGTCACAGGACAAGAATATTGTACTCACAGCACCATTAGAAATGGAGAAATTCGTTTACATTGTTGTTCTAAATCTTCTCCTTTTCAGATTAATTATGAACAAATTGATAACCCCGAAATATTTCAATGGGTTAAACATTTTGTCAAATCATTAAACTTAACTGGACAAATTTCTTTTGACTTTATCCAAACAAAAGATGGTAAAGTTTACCCAATTGAGTGTAACCCCCGCACTCACACCGCAATTACTATGTTTTATAATCATCCAGGGTTAGCAGATGCTTATTTAAAAGATAGTGAAAATCAACCACATATAGAACCTTTATCAACAAGTAAACCAACTTATTGGTTATATCATGAACTTTGGAGATTTACAGAAATTCGTTCTTTGGGTCAATTAAAATCGTGGATAAATAAAATTATTCAAGGTACGGATGCTATTTTTCAAGGAGATGATCCTTTACCATTTTTGATGGTTCATCATTGGCAAATTACTTTATTATTACTCCAAAATCTCTTAAAATTAAAGGGTTGGGTAAAAATAGATTTCAATATTGGTAAATTGGTGGAAATTGGCGGAGATTAAAAGAATAATTTAATCTAATTAAAGTGTTTTTATTGTCATAAATAATTCACTAATAAATATCAAAATTTCTAAAATAATAAAAAATGTCAAATTTTTCTAGGAATTCCATAGGTTTTATTTTACTAACTCATACTAAGCCCCAACAAATTTATAGGCTAATAAAT
>JBJUHT010000263.1:0-7858 GCA_046070105.1 Dolichospermum sp. | reverse complement strand
GTCAGTTGTTAGTGGTCTGTTGTTAGTGGTTAGTTGTTAGTTGTTAGTGGTTAGTTGTCAGTGGTCTGTTGTCAGTTGTTAGTGGTTAGTTGTCAGTTGTTAGTGGTCTGTTGTCAGTTGTTAGTTGTTAGTGGTCTGTTGTCAGTTGTTAGTTGTTAGTTGTCAGTTGTTAGTTGTTAGTTGTCAGTTGTTAGTGGTTAGTTGTCAGTTGTTAGTGGTCTGTTGTCTGTTGTCAGTTGTTAGTTGTCAGTTGTTAGTTGTTAGTTGTCAGTTGTTAGTTGTCAGTTGTTAGTGGTCTGTTGTCAGTTGTTAGTGGTCTGTTGTCAGTTGTTAGTGGTCTGTTGTTAGTGGTTAGTTGTTAGTTGTTAGTGGTTAGTTGTCAGTTGTTAGTGGTCTGTTGTCAGTTGTTAGTTGTGAGATTTTTTTCCTGAAAGATTGCCAATGGAGTTAAGATAAGCGTTTAACTTAGGAGAAAGTTCTTCAATGATTGGTTTGAGCCTATTTACTTCTTCATTTGTTAACAGATTTCGTTTATAAGCCCGTCTTAACCAATGTCTAGTTTCATTTAAAGAACCTCTCGCTATTCTGACGAAACGGGGATTATCCTGAAAGTTATACCTACCACAACCTTCTGCAATATTTGCGCCAATACTATCAACAGAACGTACTATTTGCTTACCAATTGTTGCTTTAGGAAATTCCTCCCAATGAAGAACAATGTTCCAAATATTATCAGCTAGTTTTTCTGCTAATTGGTAAACTTGCAAATTCTCGAAGTTAGATTTCGCCATTTATTCAACTAACCATTCACAACGGACTACTGACAACGGACTACTGACCACTGACCACTGACCATTGACAACGGACCATTGACTACTGACCACTGACAACGGACTACTGACCACTGACAACTAACCACTAACAACTGACAACGGACAACTGACCACTGACAACGGACAACGAACCACTGACAACGGACTACTGACCACTGACAACGGACTACTGACCACTGACCACTGACCACTGACCACTGACCATTGACAACGGACTACTGACTACTAACCACTGACTAAGAATTAACTAACTAACGCGCGTTTATAAGCTTCCTCTAGAACTTCTGAAAGGGTGGGGTGAGCGTGAACTTGGTAGGCAAGAGTTTTGATAGATTGACGGTTAGCAACAGCGGCTGAAGCTTCGTGAATTAAATCCGAGGCGTGGGGACCAAAGATATGTACACCTAAGACTTCTCCTGTATCTTGGCGGTAAATCACCTTTGTCATACCGTCAGTATCATTTTCCGCCAAAGCCTTAGAATTACCTTTAAAATAACTCTTAGTGGTGGCGATTTCAAAACCTTCATTTAAACCCAAAGCATGGGCGGCTGTTTCCGTCAAGCCCACATAACTAACTTCTGGGTGGGTAAAAGCGGCGGCGGGAATACTGCGATAGTCAACAGTTTTGTGACGACCCATGATATTCTCTACAGCAATGATACCTTGAGCGGATGCCGCATGAGCTAACATCATTTTCCCGGTAGCATCACCAATAGCCCAGAGGTGGGGGACAACTTCGCCGTTGGCTAATACGGCCATATTATCATTAACAGGAATAAAATTACGGCGATCGAGGTCAACACCAACGGATTCTAGACCTAGATTTTGGGTAGCGGGAACACGGCCTGTAGCGACTAAACAAGCATCAACTTCGAGAACTTCTAAATCTTCTTTAGTTTCAAAGTTAGCCAATTCAATGATTACTGGTGAACCTGGTATGACTTTTTTAGCGTAAATACCGACTTTAGTTTCAATATCGCGGGGGTTAATTAAGACCCGTTCTGCCAGTTTAGCAATATCGCGGTCGAATCCGGGCATTAACTCATTGAGGGCTTCAATTAAAGTAATTTCACAACCCAAAGCTGAATAAACATCAGAAAATTCTAACCCAATGTAACCACTACCAATAATCGCCACCCATTTGGGGAGAGTTTCTAATTTAACGCCTTGGTCGCTGGTAAAGACTGTTTTCCCGTCTACTTTAATTCCAGGGGGAACAAAGGGGACAGAACCGGGGGAAAGGATGATATTTTGGGCGGTGATGGTTTTCTCACCTTTATCTGTGGTAATGGTGACTTTTTGTGTACCTGCTACCTTACCCCAACCCCGGATAATATCAACTCCCAAGCGTTTGAGACTGTTGGTGAGGTCTCCTTGAATTTTAGAGACGAGATTGTTAGCATGATTAGCTATCGCTTCTCGTTCAAACTCGACACTGCCAATTTGTATTCCCAATGACTTGAGGTGATGAGCGTTACGTAATTCTCTCACTTTTCCTGAAGCCGCCAGCAATGCTTTAGAAGGGATACAACCCCTGTTTACACAAGTCCCTCCCATATCCCCAGCTTCAATAATTGCCGTTTTCTGACCGCAACTGATACCGTGTAAGGCAGCACCATGTCCACCTACACCAGCGCCGATAATCACTAAATCGTAATCAAATCCAGGACTCACTTTTGTTTCCCCGTTTTCTTGGCCTATTTTCTCTTAAGTTAACTTTTTTATCAAAAATTTGGGTTCATCAACCCATTTTTCTAGAACAAGTTTTAGTAGAGTACATTTTGTAACTGTCATGATAAAGATGCAGCACTTCCCGTTGTTATGAAGTACAGTATCAGAGATAGGTTATATATGCTTTCATGACGATATCATATTTTTATTCTTTCTGGCTATACTTAGTATCTTCTTGATTTACTGTAATTAATAATACACAAAATCATCAATAAGTGTCAAAGAACTTTCTCAAATTGAAAAAATAACGAAGAGGCTCTTTTTGTCTCCCCGTTATTTTTCTAAATAGCTATGAAGTTTGAAGTATCTGAAAGTTAGCGATTAGCTGCTTAGAGGTTACGCGCTAATCCTTTGAGCATTGCACCAGTATCTAGGAAATCTTTATTTTGTGAGAGTGCTTGCAGAGTTTCTGGACTGCTTTGTTGGATAATGTCATTATAGGCTTGAATAGCAATGTTCACTTTAGCAGTGTTTACAGATCCTGGTGTATTCAACTCAAGTAAGGCATTTGTGAGTGCCTCTACTGATTCTGGGGAAACCTGCGCTTTAAGTGGAAGTGAAATAAAAGGATTAGAAAGATTAGGATTGGAATAAGGAGTAACACTGCTGCCAGTTGTGCCACCACCACTTACACTACCTGCTGTACCTAAACTAGGTGATTTTTGGGCTTGGCTTGGTAGCTGCCAATTGAGTGACAAAAGGGGTGTGAGACTGAGGACAAGAATCAAGGTTCTGATTTTTAACATGGGAATTTTCTCAGAATTGAAGTGTTTATTTAGGTAAGAAATTGAAACCATAGCCTACACTTAGAACGAATACTGTACCGCCTAGACTATTATCTGTCAGGTCTGCACCCACGGCATTAATGATCATGGGAATGGTAGGGATAGGAACGAAGGAAGCACCAATGTTGAAACCAACTCCACTCCAACCCATACCGATACCTACTTGGGGGTGAACTTGTAGGCCTACTCCAGTAAATACTCCAGTAGTAGCAGGGTCTTTTCGGAAATCGCCACCACCGGCTCCTAAAGAAAAGGAGATAGGCATTTGATTGACTGGATCATTAGGCTTCAATAGGGAGTAAGTTGTAACTACACCATAGCCACTGGAAGGTCTAACTGTTTCCCTCTTAACGTGCTGGGCAAAGGACTTCCAGCCGGCCGCAGCAGCTATTTGAGTATTACCTTGAGCATAGACAATGTGGTTAGCTTTGAGGTCAAATGTGCCGTTGTACCCAAAATTTTTGATACTACCAATATTGTAGCCAAGCTCTAAACCAATTTGCCGGGCATCTCCTAAGCCAAAACCCATACTCAAACTCCCGTCTGGTTGACTTCTAGCTTTACCGGTGGTTGCTCCTGATCCTCCAAAAAACACGTCACCCCAAGTAGCCCCGAAGGCGCTGGGAGTAGCAAAAGTAAGTGAAGGTTGGTAAGTCCGTTTTTTGGGAACTACTTTAAAAACAGGTTGAATTAATAAATCCTGCCGTAATTTATCAGCATCAATTGGAGTGCTATTATTAGGTACAGAAGGATCTGTTTGAGCAGTTATATGTGGTTGTTTTTCAAAAGTAGATTCTGCTTTTTTCACTGTCACTTCTTTGTGATCAGGAAATTTATTAGTGATCAATTCACTACCCTGTTTTTTAGCAACTATATTATCTGCTGCCAATGCAAGATTAACTGAAATAAAATTGGCGAAACAAATACAACTGAAGAGTGTTATACCCTTAAACTGCAACAGTTGCCTTCGCACCATCATAAATAAAATCATGGCTTTCTGCAAACTCTTACTCCTGAGAATTATATTTCGCTTTTCAGTATGAAAATAAGACTGCTATGCGAAACAAGTCACCAATAAAATACCATTTAGGTTGGAAATATCAGGGCGAAAAGTAAATTGATCAGGAAATCTTGCGGAAAAGTTTACAAACTTAATGGTTTAATAAAGTTTGGCTAAAGATTTTATAATTGTAGAGAGGGAATTGTCAGATCAGAAAATACCATTTGGGGAATTAACAAGTTATCCTGTAATTTGCCGATTCCTAAAAAATTTCCTTCTGTTTCGTAAACCCGCACAAAGTCGGGAATCTCAAGATTGAGGTCAATTTTTTGACCTTGACACCATTTTTTTGCTGATACCGTTGGTAAATTTACTGATAGTAAATGTTGTAATGGTGCGTCTGGGGCTAGAGGTTGAAATCTACCTGTTTGTAGTTGGTTTTCTAAATCTGTGAATGTGAGACTGTCTGGGATTTGAAAACCGCTGCTTTCTGTACGCATGAGGGCGGATAGAGTACCACCTATGCTTAATATACTACCCAAATCACGAGCGATCGCCCGAATATAAGTTCCCGCACCGCAGGATATAGCTACATCTAATTCCGGGAAATCACTGTCTCGCCAGTCTAATAGCTGAATTTGAGAAATTTCTACTGTTCGCACTGGAACTGCGACCATTTCTCCTTTACGTGCTAAATCATACAGGCGTTTGCCATCAACTTGAATGGCGCTATAATTAGGGGGAATTTGCTCTATTTTACCAATAAACTGGGAAAGTGCGGTTTTTACATTTTCTAAATCCAAGCCGGGACAAGGTTTGGAGGTAATAATTTCACCTTGTAAATCATCAGTAGTAGTCTGTACACCTAGACGAATAGTGGCTTGATAGGCTTTTTCTCCTGGTAAATATTGTAACAATCTTGTGGCTTTACCCAAAGCTATAGGTAATACTCCGGTAGCTGCGGGGTCTAAAGTTCCTGCGTGTCCGACCCGTTTCATTTTCAGTAGTTTTCGCACTTTGGCTACACAGTCATGAGAAGTCCAGCCAAATGGTTTGTTTAAATTCAAAAAACCTTGCACAATTTTAGATTAAAGATTTGATATTTTTGTATTCTTACATAAATTAGCCAAAAAATATTAATAAGTGAAGTAAAGAAATACCAATACCCAATATCCAAAATCCCAAATGAACTATGATATGAGAAAGTTTTTTTTTGCAAAGTTATTGGGCTGGAAGTGATCATTTAAAACTGGTAGTAATTTAAGATGATCAAAAGATTGCACAAAATTTAAACCAAGGGACTGACTAGAAATAGTCTGAAAATAAGCAGCGTTTAGATAGGAAATATATTCTGATTTTTGAGCTACATAAGTTTGAAAGAAAGGTAAACTTAAAGCATTCATATAACGACGAGCTTGAGAAGCATCACCTACCATGTTTTTAGGTAATGCTATTTGTGTACTTTCGGGATAACTATTACCAATAGTAGAAAAATGAGTAGCACCAAGTAACATAACTAAATATTTATGGGGATAAGTAAGCCAAGAAAAGGGTAAAATCTGCTCATATAAAGCAGGGGCGACGGTATCTTCACTACTACCAATAATCATAATTGGGGTGTGAATTTGACTTAAACCAGATTGTCCAAAAATGGAACTAGTAATAGGATTAACAGCGATAGCAGCTTTGACTCTTTGATCTTGTAAATTATATGCTTGTGTTGATTGATTTTGTAATTCTAAAGCCTGACACTGCGAGAGTAAAGACATATTCCAGGTATTTTTTAAGATATCTAAATTACAGTCTTTTTTGAGTTGTTGAAAGTTAATTTTTGCCCCAGCTAAAGCTAATGCAGTATAACCTCCCAAAGACTGACCAAATACTCCTACTTGTTGTAAATTTAGACGCTTACGAAATTGTGAATCTAATGCCAATTGATCTAAAATATATTTTATATCTAAAGGTCTATCTTTAAATTCATGAGCTGGTATGACTTGATTGCTACTATTATTTATTAAGGATTTAATATCTGTTTTATGACTATTTGGATGATTGGGAATAACAACAACAAAACCATAATTAGCTAGATATTTTCCTAGATAACGAAAGTTGCTACTATTTAAACCTAAACCGTGAGAAATGACAATTATAGGGGCGGAATTTTGGTTTTTAGGAATATAGATATCCGTAGGTAAATGGCGATTACGTAATGAGTCAAATAAGTTTAATGTTTGTATTTGAATTGGCAGATTTGGCTGCTGGGGTAATTGAGATAAATTGTCCGGGGAAATGGTTGCTGCTTCTAAGTTTGATGTTTGTGTTAATATAGCGATCGCTTTTTGAGTTGCGCTGATCATTTGCTCTAATTCTTTAGCAATTTTCCAAGCAGAAACCACATCAATACTAATAGTATCTTGAGGATATTTACGTAATAAATTTAATAAATTTAATCCTTCTGGTTCACCAGCAGCAGAAATTAAAGCTGTGCGTAAATTCTGAAATTCTAATTCTGGAGTATGGGATTGAGTTTTAATTAATTCTGTCAACCTTTTTAAGATAAATTTCCCCTGTTGAGTGTCGAGAAATTCAGAAGCTACAGCCGGACTAATTTTGATTGATTGAATTAAAATATTTCTCAATTCTTGTAGTATATTTATAGGAATATATTGATAATATTGGGCAAATTTCGTATTAAGAATACCATGGTGAGCATAGTTTTCTAAAACACTAATAGGCATAGGAATCTCTAATGCTGAATAAGCTACATTAATTTGTGATGCTGCCATTGCAGAATTGCTTATTCCCAATGTTAGCAGTAACATTAATAAAATCAGTAATAGAGAATTTTTTCTCAGGTTTTTACCACAATTACCAAACATATTGATCGCTTAACTTTGATGGTGATGTTGTTGAGTGCGGCTCAATTTTGGTAGTTATTTGGACACCCTGATCAATTTATATTGTGATTTTCATGTACATTTATGAGTGAAATTAGAAATGGGATAAAAGAATTTATATTCAGGTTCTAATACCAGCATTTCTTTGAAGATTATAATACATGAATGATTCATCTACATCAGTATTGATTATGTATTTTGACTGATTAATAAAATTTGAATAATGATAACAAATCCTATTAATCGAAGTTACTTCTGATATGAATTGAGGTGTACAAAATGCGGGGTAATTATTGGTTTTGTGTTTTTCAGCATAAGTTAAAGATGGTAATATTTATTTTCGTCACTGTCAAAATCAGATTCCTGAAGAATCACTAATCCATGATAACTTTTATTTTTAAAATTATTTTTATGTCATAGCCACCAGGAATAGTTAAATACTACTACTAACTGTTGGTGACTAGTCCGGGTTATATAGAAAAAGTTAAAAGTGAAATGTTTACAGCACTTACCGATGTTATGAGGTACAAAGTCACCCCACCCCCAAACCCCACCCCCCTCATCCAGAGGTGGGTTAATATGTAACAAATAAAAGCGGAAACCCCAGTAATT
>JBJUHT010000262.1:0-6661 GCA_046070105.1 Dolichospermum sp. | reverse complement strand
CTTATTCAAGGTGAATTTGTTAGCTGTAGCAGCACCGCTGAGATTGACAGTATCGGCTACAAAATCATACTCTTTAACAGCAGTAATCTTAGTTGCATCAACTGTGACTGTGGTAGCGTTAAAACCTAAGACCTCAACGTTTTTAACACCGTTGATAGCAGCAAGTGCAGCAGGTGTAGTAGCATTAATGGTAGTATTAGTACCAGTCCGAGTCAGTCGCAATGTATCTTTGCCGTCACCACCGTCAACTATACTTTTATCGTCAAATTGATCGAATTCAAACCCAATACTATCATCACCCTTACCGCCTGTGAAATTAACCTTACCTCCAGTAAAGGACAATTTCACACCACCAGTGTTTTCTTTCGCATTTACAGTTGTTACTGCATTAGAATTTAACGTAATATCCTGAATTTCTAGTCCAGCCTTTCCAGTAATATTCAGCGTTCCTCCGGTAGCACTAGAAGATAGTGGAGTAGTTAGGGTCGTAATTCTATTAACCCCACCTGTAAACTCACTGTCCAGGTCAAGGTTAATGGTGGTGACTTTACTACCTTGAATGGTGAGTGTATCCAGTGTAGAATCTGTCAGAGAAACACTTGCAGTTGTTCCATTACCAAAATTACCAGTGATATTCTTGTTGGTAACGTTAACGTTGTCAATACCAAGCTTAATATCTCGTAGTCCAGAGATGGTGGTGTCAGAGTTTGGGTTAAATTTGAGAGTGACTTCCTCCAGACCGGAATTAGCAACAGGGCTGAAATCAATATCATCATCCTGCAAATTAATCAACTCTACCTTTTCAACATTGAGGAGAGTAGGCAATATGCTTGCGCTATTAGCACCAGCGTAATAGTATTTAAAGGTATCAATACCAGCGCCACCGTCAATTTTATCTCCTGCTTGAACAGTGGCAAAGAATAGATTACCATTGTCGCCTATGAACAAGTCCTTGCCATTTGTACCTGTCAGGTCGTCAATTGCTGTGGTTAAAGGAAACGGTGTTTGGAAATTGTCAGTAATTTCCTGAGCAGATTTCACCTTATTGTTAAAATTTTGTCTATCTGCATCACCAGCAGCGCCCAAAATCTCCAGTGTTATTGCTGATCTTGTTGAATTATTTAGTCTGCCCACCCAGTAATTTAAACCTTCTATCTCTGCTGTTCGACCAAAGGCATTACTATAAATTAGCTGAATAAATTGACTGTTTATTAACCCAGCATATTTATTCTGAGCTTCTGGGGAAGCTACAATTGCTTGGGAGACAGAACTAACAGGTACACCGGTGTTTAAAAGGTTTGTCCAATAATTTTGACCTGGTGCGTCGGCGGCGCGGCCTAGAAGAGTGACATAAAGTTCTTGGACAATTAACTGATTAGTAGTATTTCTAGCTACATTAACCTTACCAGTGAGACTTCCCTTATCACCGGGACTAGCAAAATTAATTATGTCTACAATAACGGAGGCTTTTGTGGCGGAGGTTGGTTCTGCTCCTAATTGTCCGAGCCAGTAGGTCTTACCAGCGCTGTCAGGAACTCGGCCAAAAGCATTACTGTAAATGTAGTCTATCAAATCAGCATTATTTAAGCCTGCTACTTTTTCCTGGCCTTGGGTAGAATTAATTAAGTCTGTGGCAATTGTGGTGAGAGTGACACCATTGCTCAACTTGGTGGTTAAATCAGTTAGCTCTTTGGTAGTTGCTGAACCGTTGAAAAGGGTAACGAAAAGACCCTGAATTGAATTAATGTTTGCTAATGTCATAGTTTCACGTTCACTCCATTAAACTTCTTAAAAAACCATCTTAGCGTGTAATGCTTCCTATTAATTCCAAAATATGACCGAAATTATGATTTCATTTCAGGGAATCACTTCAGAAAGCTACTTAGGGGAGATTATAAACTATATATCCAGATTCTGTCAATTAAAATACTCTATTTTTTAGGAAAATTTTCATAAGAATTTTAAATATTTACTGGGCATTTAAGTATAAATTATACTTTTACATACCTGTGTTCAATAATAATACGGAGTAATACACAAATACGAATAACAAAGCATTATAATTACAGCTGTTTTCATCTAGTTAGACCAAGGTAGAGACGTTTCATGGAACGTCTCTACAAGAATTTTGAACTTTGTTTTGTAGTTCATTTGCCTGAAAATCGCTGTAATTAACTAAAAACGTTACTTTATAATTTACAGCAGTTTTCGGTGTTATGAGGTACATACAGCACTTACCGATGTTATGAGGTACAAAGTCACCCCACCCCCAACCCCCTCCCCGCTCTTCGAGAGGGGGCTTAATATGTACCTCATAAGAGCGGAAACCCCTGTATTTAGCGGGCAAGATGCCCGCACCACAAGAATTTCATGATTCAACTTTGTACCTCATAAGAGCAGAAACCGCTGTAATTTACAGCATTTTCGGCGATTTAAACCAGACTTTGATCACCTTCTTCCTTTGCGCCTTCCTGACTTTGCGCCTTTGCGCGAAACAAAAACCGTGGTTCAAATTTATGGTTGTTGAGTACCTAATAAGCTGTTGTGTATTTAATTTGTATAAGTCTGGCGGGCAAGATACTCACCCCACAAGAGTTTTATCATACTTCAGAATACTGAGAGTTGCTATATCATTTTTATCATTCTTGAGCTAAAAACCTCCTAAAATATCTAAATAAAACTTGTCAACTTCTACATTATACTTCTTAATTCCTCTGAGAAAGTTTTCCCGAAATCCTGGGGTATTTTTGTAGTGAGACTCCATAAAAAATAGTTCTCGGTAACGTTCTGGATGTTTTTGCATTAACAAAACATCTTTCTCAAAAAATTGGTTTCTTTCTGCCGAACTTTCACCTTTATCAGTGCGAAGATGAGGAGGGTGAAAAACACAAACATCTTCAGCAAAAGGGAGTTGTCCATAGTCACAAATTCTCCAACCTAAATCAGTATCTTCACGGAAATGTGGATTATCAAAAGATTCATCAAATCCATCAATAGCCATAAATATTTCCCGTCTAACCAGCAAATTTGCTGTCATAAAACCGATTCCTTCAAATCCTAAATTAGTTACAGACCGGTAATTATCATCTTTGAGTTTGTCGGAAATAATTAGTCCTTCTACGCCAACTACATCGTTATTTTCAAAGTATTTTATGCTATTTTCTAACCAATCAGGCTTTGGTTGACAATCATCATCAGTAAAGGCTAAAACTTTTCCTCTAGCGTAATAGGATGCTGTATTTCTAGCTATGACTGCTCCCTTAATATTACTATGGATATAAGTGATGTCTAAATGAGAATATTTTTCTGTTTGTGTCCATAATGTTTTACTTTGGTCAACTATAATAATTTCAAACTCTTGGAAAGTCTGATTTTGTAAACAATCTAGTAAAACTTCTAATTTATCATGTCTTTCATAGGTAGGAATAATCACAGTAAAAAATGGTATATTATCACCTAGCTTGAGTCTATTTCTATGCAGCAAAAGCCCTAAATTATTGGATATTTTTTGCCAAGCATACTTTTTTTCTACTAAACTTCTAGCTGATTGACCAAGAACCTGATTATAGTTTTTATCATCAATAACTCGTTGAATACTAGTGGTAAATTCTGCTGCTGTGCAGATATGAATAGCTGTTTCTGAGCCTTGAAATATACCTCTAGCTCCAGTGGGAGTTGATATGACTGGTAAGCCAGCAGCCATAAAATCAAACATCTTGATATTTGTACCTGAACCTGAGAACATTGGGTTAATGGCTAAATCAGATGCAGCTAAATAGTCAAGTTTTTCACTTTCTTTCAAAAAACCTGTTAAGATTACATTAGTAATATTTTTTTCACTCAGTTCCTCTTGACTAAATTGATCGCCCACACCACCACAAATTGCAAACTTAATATCAGGCATTTCCCGCGCTAATTGATCAATAATAAATCTTGCTGCTTCAGTGTTGGGTGCATAGGAACTACCCATAAAAATCACAAGTGGACTATTCCCTATATTTATATTTAATTTTTTTCTGGCTATTCTCCGTTTGCTATCACTTGAATTTTGAATTTTATCTGTAAATACACCATTGGGGACAATAGCGATTTTACTAAATGGAATATTATAGAGTTTATGAAATAGTTCTCTATCTTCATGGGAACAGGCAAGAATTAAATCACAATTTTGACAAAGTTCGTATTCTATCCTAACTACATTTTTCGCAATTTCAGTTCCAAAATTACCATCATCTAATAAACTGGTTCTTAATAAACCTTCGACGTTATGAGAATCATAAACCACAAATTGGGGACGTGATCTTAACAGGTCTTTTACTAATGGGTATACCCAGGGATGAGAAAAAATGACAATATCTGATTCAGCTACTTTGCTTCTAGCTGTCTCCAAAAATTTACTTGAATGATGCCCTAGCAAATTAAAGCAAGAATCTATAATAGTTTTACCACCTAAGCGTGACTGCCATTCAGCACACTCAGAAAAGTGTTTTTCACTCAGAGGAATATCAATTTCTTCTAAAGTTTTACTCAAGCGATGATGCCGATAATTTTCTCCCGGCCAATCATAAGATCCTATATATGTAGTAGGAAGATACTCACCCATTCCATGATATAAGCCTAGTAACCGCAGTCTACCACCGCCAGTAGGTGGATCAATAGGCTGCATATCTAGGACAGTAACTTTAAAGATTTGTTTTTCGTTCATTTTTATTAACCTCACCCTCGTAGAACACCCAATAGTCTCTGAGAGATATTTGACCAATTAATGTGGCTGATGTCAAGTTCTCCCCTCTTCCCCATGATTTTTGCTTGTTCGGGATTATTGATAAAATATTCTATGGCTTTAGCAATTTCCTGTGCTTGAGGAGCAACCACAAAACCATTAATCCCATTTTTAACGAACTGTAAGCATTCTCCAGAATCTTGACAGCTAATTACTGGTTTTCTATGGGCAAAGGCCTCTAAAGTGACGTAACCATAATCTTCTCGTATCGGTACAAATGGTATGACTAAAGCATTTGCATACAAGTCTAAAAGTTCCTCATCTGAAACTCTGCCTAAAAATTGTATCCGCTCATCTGTATTAGCGAGTTTGCGTAGTTCTTCCTCCTGTTCACCCGTACCGACAATTTTCAGACGAATAGGATACTCAAGATCACCCATGGCCTTAATTACTAAATCTACGCGCTTCCAACGATGCAATCTTCCTGGCATGAATATATATTCATAGTTACCTTCATGGAAGTTATCTAATACTAATGCTGGATGCAAAACCTCGCTTTTAATACCATTCCATTTCAGTAGTCTTTGACTTACTTCGTTACCAATGGTAAAAACTTTCTTAGTTCTTGGTGAACTTAATGCTCCTGTATCTAGTTTTTGAATAGTATCCCTTTGAGTTTTGAGAATTTGATTACCATGACCAAACTCCTGTTCAAACATATCATAAAATACTCTAATAGTATGAACGAGATAGCATATATGGTTAGGATGACGCACTAAAAAAGTAGGAGCTTTCGTAGAAATTACTGCATCGTAATCAGAAAGATCTAAATCGTAGCAACGTAAATATGATTCTTGTATTGTCTCAAAACTCGATTCATCAACCAAAACTGGCACAAGATTCGCAGATGTAGTTGGAGTATTCAAAGAATTTATAAGACCTGCAAAAAATCTTTCTGCTCCTCCAATCTCTCCGGTGATCATGCGTGGTACTACCACTGCAATCTTATATTTACTCATGTTTATACCCTACCACAGCATAATCTTGTGGTCCATAGAAATAATCGTTAAAGCGTTCAGCTACACCTTGACCATTAATTTTTGCATTTTCTGGATAGGGATGAAGTCTAATTATTTGAACATTTTCTAAACCAAAATTTTCGGAGATAAACTTGATTGTAGCACTGGGTAATGGATGAATATGAGTTGGATCTAGATAAAAAGTGTTACTTCCGACTAATACGTTATCTGGATTTGGAGTTTCAAAAATAACTAATCCTTGGGGTTGGATCACCCTAACTGTTTCAGAAAATAACCTCATCAACATCTTAAATGGCAGATGTTCTATAATATGAAATCCCGTTACAGCACCCAAACTATTGTCTGGTAAAGATTGCAAATAGTCAATCACATCCCCCGCTATTACCTCCAAACCTCTGGCTTGACATTGCTCTATCATGACTCTGTTGATATCTAAACCTCTAGCGGTATATCCCGATTCCCTTAGCAGTTCTAACCACTCACCCCGTCCACACCCTACATCTAAAATAGGTGCGTCTGGTGTACCAACATTTGCTTTTTCAATTAGGGGAAGATATACTTTTAATCTGTTGAAAATTTCTTCACGAGTACCTCTAAAATGGTCTTCAAAGGTAAGGTAAAAAGCGTCCAGTAGATGTTCATCTTCACTGACAAAGGTTTGCAGTTGTTCTTGATTAAAAGGTTCTGGTAATCGCTGTCGCGCTTCTTCTAAAAATAAGGATATCAATCGTTTCTGCTGCATTAAATCATTTTTGAGGTAACTATCATTTCTATAATGACGTTCATTTATTTCTTGATTTTTATGATCTAGAATATTCAGACTTTCATTTATTTCTTGATTTTTATGATCTAGAATATTCAGACTTTCATTTATTTCTTGATTTTTATGATCTAGAAT
>JBJUHT010000261.1:0-21125 GCA_046070105.1 Dolichospermum sp. | reverse complement strand
TTAATGACGAGGATTGGTTTAATCTATTCTTTCAAAGTATTATTTTTTCTCGGTTCAGTTGCCTTGAGTTGTTTCTCTCTTCGGCACTTATTCAATATATCAATGCTGCCGGTTGTTGTCAAGGGTTTTTCTAAACTTTTTTTATGTTGAGGTGAATAATGGTTAAAGTCTTGTGAAATAAGGTGTTCAGGTTTGATGAAGGTGTTATAAAGATTATAAAATATATTAAAATCGCTGATAAGTTTTTGTGCGAAGTAGAAAAATTAATTTTTGGTTTAGGCGGAAAATGTAATAGATGTAGCGTGTATAAGTTATTATTATAAATAATATTTATGTTGCTATCAAAACAGAATCAAACCGATTCCTGTTGTTTGAGGACTTAAAGTAGATATGGTATTGTAGATTGTGGTCAAAAGTAGGATTTCTCTAAGGGTCCTAACGGAAATTAAGATCAGGGCTAAAGCCCTGATTGCAAATAAATGATGATATAGTGGATTACTGGTGTATGGTGGGGTAAGTCCAACATTTATTTGGATGTTCGGGGAGGGGGGGTTTTTTGCAAATTGAGTGAGGCTTTATAAAGTTGTTTTTGCAGGGTAGTGTTTTTTTGTTTTTCTAAGGTGATTTGATTGAATCTTTCGATGGGGATAAACTTCTTCACTATTTGTTGAGACTGGTTGCAGTAATTTAAAGCGATATCTTGAACTTTAATGGGTAGTGAACTGATGCTTGTGCGATCATTACAGATTACTTGGGGAATGTCTTTAGTGCCAATAATTTTTTTGATTTCCTCAAAAGCTTGTTGACGGACTGGCTCTATTTCTAATGCAGCTTTTACATAGTTAGTTAGTTCTGTGTCATTGACACTGAAAGTTTGAGCAACTGCTGAGGAATTAAACTCAAAAGTATCAGAAATGAGACTTAGAGTGGTGATAGTTGCTAAAATCAGAGATTGAGAGAGAATTTTGTGTAATTGATGGGTTAAATGAAGATTGTAGATTTGGATCATAGTAGTAGATGACTCAGTGATGCAGGAAGAAAACCAAGAATATGATAGGTTTGAATTAGGTTTTAAAGCAGAAGTTCCAGTCAAGAGGGAATATATTTGTTGATGGAAATATTAGTTACTATGACATATTTGACACATTTCGATAACTTTAGTTTGTAGTGTTGAAGTTTCGGAGGCACCTTGTTTGAGGCTTACTTCCAACTCCAACAGCACTGGTAATGCCAAGATGAGTTGCTTTAATGCGAGAGATTTTATTTCTTGTTGTATAAAATAAATACGTTTAGGGTTATTAATATCAGCGAAATGGGCTATTTTTTGCGAGTCACGTTCACCACTTTCTATCATTATTTTCACTAATAACCAGGTACGAAATTGACCAATAAGTGTGGCAACTATTCGGAGTCCAGGTTCTGCTGAGTTACTGAGATCATTTAAGATACTTAATGCTTTTGAGGTATCTCCAGTTCTAATAGCTGTTGCCAATTGTAGGGTATTTTGAGTAGTATTCCTGACTAACTGAGATACTATCTCTACATTTAAAGTTTGGGAACTACTTTGGGTATAAAGACGTAATTTTTCTAGTTCATTGTAGAGAAGACGAGTATCATTCCCTACTGATTCTGCTAAGAGTTCGACGACTAGAGGATTTAATTTTAGTCCTAGAGTTTGAGCAGTTTGTTGAACTAATTGAACCAATAATTCTGTTTTCCAGGGAGGAATGAGGGGAAATTCAGAAAATGTAGCAAATTGTTTGAGAAGTTTTGTACTTTTGAGGCGTTCATCTAGTTTGTTGCGACTGGTCAATAGTAAAGTAGAATCTGGAGGGATAACTTTAACAGTCCGTTGTAATTCTGCTAGGATGTGATCTGGGCAGTTTTGGCTGATAGTTGTGTTAATCAGCCAGACGAAACGACCACCAGTTCCAAATGGAGGTGTCATTACTTGGTTTAAAGCTTGGACAATGGCATCTGTTTGATCTGGAGGAAATAAAGTATAATTAAAACTTGTCCATAGGGGATCAAGAACGCGCTCGCGCAAAGTTGCTACGGCTTTTTCCATAGCAAAATCATCTTCGCCCCAATAAACATAAATTGGCATAGCAATTTAAAAAATAAAATCAATAGTCAAATTGAGTAATTTTCCCTACAATCTATCAAAAGAGCGCAAGGTGATCAAGATTGGACGACAACTACCAAACCTATTTAAACCGGGTAGCACGTATGACGCTACCAGAAGCCTACAAAACCCAAATTCAGCATATTCAGGAATCTTCTAAATTTAGGGTTCACGGTGGGGTCAGGGAAGCTGTTCCTTTTCCGGGTTATACTCTAATTACCCCACCCGCAGAGGAAGATAGCAATAACGCTGCTTTTTACCGACAAATACAAGGCTATCAACAGCAACTACTAGAGCTACCCATTGATGATGATTTGATTCTACCTGTTCCTGCTGCTAGTTTTCATCTGACAGTGGCAGATTTAATTTGGGATAGTGCTTTTGATCATGCTTGTAAAAAAAATCCCCAATTTGCTGAAGATCTAAATTCTCAGTTAACTGAAAGGTTTCAACAATATCAAGAGTTGATGACAAAGGGATCTGATTCTATCTCTTGGCAAATGCTAGGATTGATTGTTATGCCTAGAGCTATAGGTGTGTGTTTGGTACCAAAGGATAAACGTTCTTATGAGGAAATTATGCAATTCCGGCGGATAATTTATCAAAATCGCAGACTAATGGGTTTAGGTATTGAACAACATTATCATTTTACAGCCCATATTACTTTGGGGTATTTTGGTGAAATTTCACCAGAATTAGACCGAATTAAACTTAGTGATATACTTTCTGATTTTAATCGGTCTTTGTCATTAAATATGCCAGATTTCCTCCTGAATAAGGTGGAATTGCGAAAATTTGACGATATGACCTACTATTATCGTCAGCCAGACTGGCCGAGTTTAGATTTTTAAGGTTAGGAGTGTATAATTCGCTTATATGAAACCAAAATACCTCTGTGCGGAATAGAAAAATAAGTGGCGAATATAATTCGCTACTACATCAAACAAAATACGTCTGCATGGAATAAAAAGATAAGTGGCGAATATAATTCGCTACTACACAAACAAAGTCCGCCTAGGCGAACTAAGACAAGATAAATATAAATAGTCAAAGCCTTGTTTGTCCATAAAAACCTGAGTTAATTTGCTAAAGGTATGGATATTTGCAGCCTAGTTAACTGTAATATGGCTTTCTCCTGGTTCAATAAAGGTAAAATTTCTAACTTTCCTCCCATTATATCTACTAGAGTTTGATTACATAAAAGTTTCATGGCTGGTGACAGAACTATATTTGTCTCCAATGTTGGATTTTCCTTTGTCATTAAGTCCATATATTCACTGATAATTACAGTATTATATGGTATATCCAAACAAATATTTGCAAAGTTACTGGTGGACGATAAATGACTAGAAAGATAAATATTACCTGCTTCCTTATGCTCAATTGTACTCTCTATTAAATTGATTAATATCTGTTTAAGACAGCGGGAATCTGCGAAAATGTAAATTTTTGGATCTGGTGGTGATAGAGTAAAAGGATAATTATAATTGGCTGCTAATAAATAAGTTAATTTATAAACCTCTTCTAAAAATTCAGCTAATTGAAAACTGTGAATATCTAATTTATTTCTACCAGATTCTATTTGAGAAATATTCAGAATTTCATCAATTAGTTTTAATAATTTGAGAGATTTTTCGTAAGCTTGACCAATAAATTCCCGCTCTTCTTGGGGATTTTCACACAAATCTGCTAAAATTAATTGATGTAATCCCATTATACTACTCAGTGGCGATCGCAATTCATGACTAATTCTGGCTAAAAACCCCGCTTTAAACTGACTCATTTCTTGGGCTTTATGGTATGCTAATTGGGTTTGTTTCAATTCTTGTAAAAGTTCACTTTCTCGGTTTTGTGAGGAATTTAAGGTACTAATGGAGGAGGATACACCTGACTCTAAAATTAACTGATAAAAGCATAAACCTATAGCTATTCCTATTCCCAAATACAACCAATTACTAAAATTCATCATCATCTAATTTAACGCTACCTTGTCTTAAAATCTGCCAATCTTTACCTGTCCATTTAGCTACGGTAGAAGGGATTCCTAAACCCTGGTATTCTATTGATTCTAAGGTCAAAATCTCTGGAAATTGAGATTCTATTTCTGATTTTTTCTCTAAAGCAGGTTGACCTGATAAATTAGCACTAGTTGTAGCCATTGGACCTGTTTGCGCTAAAATATTTTGAGCGACTTTATTGTTTGGGACTCTAATACCAATAGTAGTAAAATCAGCAGTATTGATCACTGACGGAATTTTGTCACTAGCTGGTAAAACTAAAGTTAACGCACCTGGCCAATATTTATTGACAACTTTTTGCCAAATTTGGTATTCTGTCTGACTACCTTGAACATAATCCCATAAATCCTCAGCAATGGCTGCCATCAAAATCAATGGTTTATCCAAATTACGCTTTTTAGCAGTATAAATTAGTTCTGCTTTTTCCGGTATGGTCGCTAATGCGGGGACTGTATCTGTAGGGAAGCTGATTAATTTTCCAGCTTTAGCAGCTTTAATCAGGATTTCTAGGGAAACTTCTGTCATATTTATATTTGTAAGTGAAAGTATGAATTGTGTTTCGCGCAAAGTCGCAAAGTCGCAAAGTTTAAGATTTTAATTTTTCCTTTTTCTAGTCTAATTCAGTAAGACTGATTTTTAACACAGCTTTTTTGCAAGCAATGAAAATTCAATTTTTGCTCAGGTTTGTGATTTTATTGGGTTTAGTGGAGACAATAACTGCTTGTGGTTTCCTCTCTACTTATGCTAATTATCAGTCTGATTCTTTACCCGCACCAACAATGAATAGTAATAAGTCTTTAGTAAAAAAAGTAATTCTTATCGCTAGGGAAGAAAATTTACCACCTTTGGGTGTTCCTATTGACCCTCAACGGAATATTGGCTTTGCTTCGGTCTTTTTACGTTTAGAAAATCCCCAATTAACTCCTGTAACTGTTAGGGTTACTAAGGTAGAAATTCGTAATTTATCAAATGAAGAGTTACAAAGTTTTCAGCATTCACCCCAGGAAATTCAGTTAAAACCCTTAGAAAATTCTGAGGTGGTTTTGCAGTTGACTAATAAAAGTGGTTACATAGGTAGTGATAAAGTTAAAGCGATTGTTACCTATAAAATAGCAGAAGAAACTAATATAATCGAGTCAGAACCAGTTGAAGTTAGCCGTTAAGCTGTTCTCACTCTCAATATACATACCAGCAATTTTAATCGTCGAATAACATCCTAAAACCCTTTAACTCCTGTAAAACTTGATTTAGACATTTCTACGAGCTACAGCAAAACGCTCAATTCCGGCTAAATCAGCATGAATGGAAATATTGCTATAACTACCATGATTTTCTAACAATTCTGCCACGGTTTCTGCCTGTCCCGCCATCATTTCCACCAACCAAACGCCACCAGGACGCAAATAATCAGGGGAAACTGTGATTAAATGACGAATATGGTCTAAACCATCTGCACCACCGTCTAAGGCTAAATGTGGCTCGTGTTTAACTACTTCCGGTTGTAAAGTTAGGACCGTATCACTGGGAATATATGGCGGGTTTGATATCATACCACTAAATTGACCTTTGAGAAATTCCAGGGGTTGCCACCAAGAACCATGATAAAATTGAATCTGCTCCCCAAAACCCAAATTTTTAGCGTTGGTTTGGGCTACGGTTAACGCAGCCGCACTAATATCTACAGCATGAATTGTGGTATTTGTCAACTCTTGAGCTATGGAAAAAGCGATCGCCCCGCTACCAGTTCCCAAATCTGCCCAGTGTCCTGCTTTCATGTTATCATCGGCAGCAGCGATCGCTAGATCAATTAACATTTCTGTTTCTGGTCTGGGAATTAAGACTCCTGGGTTAACTGTAAGTTGAAACTTGCGCCAAAATGTCCTACCTGCTATATACTGCACTGGTAAATGATCATTTAATCGCTTTTGCCACAATTGTTCTAATTCCGCTAAAGACAATTGTATGATGATTTGATCCCAATTCCTGAAAGTTTCTAAACGCAGTGCTAATTTGTCTAAATTCGTAATCGTTTGTAATAGCCAATCTACTTCCATTACAGATATTTCTAAATCTATCGCGGCTTGAATGGCCGCATTGCGCCAGCGCCAAAGTTGTAAACCAGAAACTATTTGATTTGGGTCTAACATACTGGATATTATATGATTTATGTTTCGCGCCAAGACGCTAAGGAGCAAAGACGCGCTGATAGGGTTTCGGGAGTTGGGACTATTTTTTGTTTTGTTGGTTTGGAGGTAGAGAACGAATAAATTCTATTGACTCTCGTGAGGGAAACAAGAAAATTTTACTAGTGTTGGGGTCTTTGCTACTATGGAGTGCGTTAATGACTCCATCTAAGTCTACCACTTCAATTTCTGTATTAGCTGCTTCCTGCGGCTTGGCTTTTTTAAAAGCTTCTAAAACAGCAGTTGCTTGTTCTTTATCAAAATAGAAGGGAATATAACGCTCACTATTTTGGGAAATAGGAATTGTTAAATAGTTATTTCCCTGCTTAAATTTGGGTACAAATAAAGGGATACCATGAAATTGTTCAACAGGTTTCCCGCTACTGGAAGTCAAAATGCTTTTAGCTGAGTCTACCTGTTGTTTTGTAGGTACTAAGGTAAAAATTAATGAATCTTTTTTCTTTTTACTTTCTGCCACCAGGTTATAGTAAACTGCTAAAGAAATAGACCTAACTTGGATATTGCTTGCTAATTGAGGATTTTCTTTTTTGAGTTTAACTTCCAGGAATTTTTGAGCATCTTTTTTGCTTAGAAAAAATCCTATTTGGGAGATAGTTTTCGATTGATTTTTAGTAGAAATAACTACAAATTCTCCTTGGGGATTAGTTAGTGTAAATACTGGGATTCCCTGTAACCTTTTTACAACTTGCTCCTGTGGTAAAGCTAATGCTTGGGAGTTATTTATTGCTGATATTCCGGTAAATATCACACTCCCAGCAATACCTAAAGTTACGCCCCAACGAACTAATAATTTCATGATTACTCCTCACTTTAATAATTTAATTAATGTCAACAAATATACAAATTATTGTCCTATTTATATACATTAATCAATTTTAGTCATGTTTTATAAGACCCATTACCAATTACCAATTACCAATTACCAATTACCCATTACCAATTACCCATTACCAATTACCCATTAAACTTGACTGTACAAAAGATAACTATAAGGTTCTTCTAGGGATTGAACCGTACTGGATTTTATGTTATCTAAATAACGTATTAACAAATGAACTTGTTGAGAATTGGGACGATAGGAAAGATTACCTTGTTTTTCAAATAGAGGTGATATACCGGACGAGACAGAGGCTATAGCGTTGTAGTCAGGATTTTTTTGGGAGTTCTGGGTCAACCAAAGGTTGTCTGTAGCAGAGGGAATGAAACCTGGGGGTAGTTCACCTTCCAGGAAGGCTAATAAGCGTTGTTGACAGATACGAGTATTAATACCACGATTTTCAAATAACTGCAAGACTTCACCAAAAGATAAAGAACGGTCTGGTAATAGTTTTAGCAATTCAGAAAAGAGGAAATAGTCTGTGTATTGTTGCTTAGGTATATCCAGAATTTGGGGATGTAAAGGTAACATGACTAAACCTAATGCCACCCGACTACAATTGGGAGTACCATTTTCACCGAGATATAGGTCTTGAATAATCTTAGCATTAGGCAGTTTTTGCCGCAACCAACGGTTAATAGTAGATACATTGGCGACACCACCGCTAATGATAACTTGATTAATAGCTTCGGCGGGAATACCACGGGCTACTAATAATTTATTCAGTTCTCCGTTCAGACGACGGACAAAGGGGACAAAAATTTGACTTTCTAAATCTCGGCGTTGTAATAACCAACTTTGGTCAGCAAATTCTAGGGTAAAAGTTTCTTGATGCTGTAAAATCAGCTTTAAGGCCAAAGCAGCATCTAATAAAGCTTGTCCCAAAACAGAACTTTCTAGATACTGCTGGAAACGAATTCGGGCTTGTGTATCTGGTTCTCCGACTTTAGGTAGTGTCAATGCGTCTAAACTCAAGTCAGAAAATCGCATTTTGTCCAAACCGGGAATTGAAGGTTGCCAATACCAAGGGTCAATATTAGCAGATTGATGATGGTCTTGTCGAGTTTGGCGAGGTTGACGGGATTTTGGTGGTAGTAGCAACTGACAAATAATATCCTGTTCCATGCCTTTGCCAGAATAAGCAAAACTGTGGAGCATAAAATCTTTGTGTTTTAATTCTCCTAAATTTGTTGGTATATTTACTAATGTCATTTCTGTGGATATCGCGCCGATGTTGATGGCTAAAGTGTTACCAATAAGGGGATAATCACTAATTTTTAAGGGTTGTAAACCCTGATTTTCGCTGATTTGGATAGATTGGCCATTGACACTATTTAATTCTGGTAGTAGAGTAGCGATCGCTTCTTCGAGAAAAAAGATTTGTTGAGGATGAGAAACAAGTTGACTGGTAAGAATTGCTTCTCGGATATTGAAGCGATATTGTTCGGTCCAATTAGCAGGACAAGTACAAATTACACCGGCAATATTTTTAATTACCTGAGAGAAAGTTGGTATATTCATACCTACAGCATTAGTAATTAAAGCTGGGGTGGTGCTGGTTTGGCTGGACTTTAAAGTTAACAGTAGTTTGGAAAGGGATCTAATGATCCAAATCAATGGACCTGGGGAAAATTCATTTAATTGTAACATTGGTTCCCATTTTTGGTGTTCTTGTTGATAGGGAACTGCTATTTGTAAATAAGGCTTTAATTGTGCTGAATAAAGGTGATAGGGAACTGATGATTGAGAGGAGGATAATTCTTCACTTTTTTCCTGATTAGTAGGTGCATTTGTAGGTAAATAAACTTCAGCAGGTAACCGGAATGATTGTTGAAAATCAGCATTGCTATTTGGGTTTTCTGCTGACCAATAAATTGGATAAACTACTAATTTGGATTGATTTAATAAAGCTGCTGAAATTCCGGTTGTTCCTACATCAATTCCTAAATACCAATTATAATTCAAGTTATCTTCTGGAGGAACATGATTGTTTTTTCCATTGGAAGTTGGGTCTTGAATAGCGGTAATTGCAGATTGCTGACTAGTAATTGAAACTACAAAGGTATCTTCTTTTTTATCTTCTATGTTAGTTAGATCTGTTAAATTTGAATTTACTTCTTGCTCAGATATTTGAACATCTAAATTAGTATTAGGGGTAGATTTCTGATCATCATCTAATGGTGGATCAAAATTATCTAATAAAGATACTAAATTTGTTTCTGAAGTAGTGGAAAAATTGCTATCAAAACTTTCCTGATTTTGATTTTCGGGGTTTGTAGCAATATTTGCTGGGTTATCTAGTGGGTTTAATGTTTGCGATTTTTCTTGGGATATTTCTTCATGACTATTATCAATCAACAAATCAGTTAAAACTGTAATTGTATCTGTATTATTTGCTTGTAATTCATCAATTGTTGATTTACCTTCTTGGGGAGTATCAGAAATTGTTGATATTTCATTGTAATTCTGATCATCTTGTGTTTCTGTTGGTTGAGGTGTTAATAAATCATTACTAATAAGTTCACTAACAACCTCTGTAGAAGCAGGGGATAAGTCTCTATCTTCTTGAACAAGAGGATCATCATAAAATGATAAATTTATTGGTGAAATTTGAGAATCAGAGAAACTTGCATAAAGATCATCTACTTGATCAGAATTTATTAACTCTAATTCTTTTACAGATTCTACTTTTTCCTCTAATAACTCTGTTTCCTGAGTGATTTGTGTTATATTTTCTGGGGGATTTACTCCAGACAAATCTTGTAATTTTCTTAATTCTTCCCATTCAGGGTTGGTAGCGGAAATTAAGGGTTCAGTAATTAGTGATTGCTGTTGTAGATATTGAGTTAAATTATTCAGGAAATTGGCCATTAATTGTTCACCCTGCATCCCTTGATTGTGCATTTTTGCTAGTGCTTGGGACAGGGAATGATAATAGGTGTTAATATTGCGTTCTAGTGCTTCAAAAACAATATTTACAGTCCCATCTAAGGAAAGCAAACGTTGATCTAAATTACGTGCTAAACTCGCTAATTGTTCTACCCGTTCTGCTGATTCTAAAATAGGTTGAATAGCAGCAGTAATGGCTTCTAAATTGTGTTGATGAGAATTAATTATAGGACTGGCGTTTAATTTTAAATGCGCGTCCAAACGACCCATAAGGACTTCTAGAAATTGAGAAATAATCTGCTCTTGGTTGGAAAACTGTCGCTTTTGCTCTAATTGTCTAATTTCCTGTATTAGACTGGCTCTTTCTGTTAAAAGTCTTGATAATTCCGCTTGTAATGGCTGAAGTAAAACTCTCAGTTCTTGTTTGATTTCAACGTTGGAAATCTGACTTGTCTCTGATGCGTTTAAGGTAGAATCGAAGATGGTCGCAGGGGGATTTTGTTGGTTAAATTGTGTTAATAAGGATGACAACGGTTCTGTAGCAGATGATATATTGGTTGCAGGCGGAATTTGATTTTCTAATACTTGGCGCTGGCTGACTTGAACTAAAAATTGACGCACTCGTTGTAGAATCTCTTTTTCCCTGGGTCTTTGTTGGAACAGTAATTTAGCAAGACCTTTACTACTGTAGGACAGTAGGTGATCAATATCTGCAATTAGTTGCTGAATTTCATCAGTATGGTAAGTCACGTTAATTTACCTGGTGAAAATTGGACGTTAATGTGTAAAGCTGGACGACTACGGAATTGATGGCAAATAAAAATGATTTAATTATACATTTATTCTCGCCAGTGATACGGGTCTGTTGATTCCTTGACAATTATGCCATAATTGCTGAATTTTTGTGATATTTAATCTAGTAAAATTCTAAGGGTAAAATACCAATTCTTTGGGGGGTTTTTGCGCTATATTAACCTATATTAACATTGAGCAATTACCTCTAACATCATGTCCGCCCAATCACTGACGATATAGTTCATCATTGTATTGCCTTTTCCCAATTACCAATTACCCATTACCAGCCTCAACAAATATGATAAGTGTTCAACGGGACATGATATAACATCTAGATAAGTAAAAAGCCACACACAACTATTCCTGACAGTTTTGGCAAAACTATAGTTTAATTTAATCACCTCCCCATGAGTATTGTTGATTCCTTACCACAAGAACCGGAAAAAGATCCATCTCTTGCACCTCCTACCCAAAGCCAATTACAGTATCAATGTCTCAATGTCGAAAGTCCCCTAAAAATGGTGGAAACGGCTTTTTTAGCCAGTACAGCGAGTTTAATTTGGTTTATTAATTTTTACTTCCCTCTCGGTCCAATATTACGGGTACTTTTTCCTATACCTATCGCTTTAGTATATTTACGTTGGGGTAACCGTGCAGCTTGGATGGCCGCAATAACTTCTGGTTTATTATTAACTGTGTTAATGGGACCTGTTCGCAGTTTGTTATTTGTTATGCCTTTTGCCTTTATGGGCGTTTTATTAGGGGCTACTTGGCACCGTCGTGTACCGTGGATTGTTTCTATCATTTTGGGGACTTTGCTGGGGACTGTAGGTGTGTTTTTTCGGCTGTGGTTTTTATCGCTGTTATCCGGTGAAGACCTATGGGTTTATGTGATTAATCAAGTCACAGAAATTATTAATTGGATCTTTTTACGCTTAGAATTATTGACAACTCCCAATTTATTATTAATTCAATTAGGAGCGATCGCTTTAATCTTAATTAATAATTTTATCTACTTATTTATAGTCCACCTTGTCGCTTGGTTACTCTTGGACGCTATTGGTAATTCTATTCCCCGTCCACCACATTGGGTACAGGTGTTAATGGATTATGATTAGTATATATACACAGATACCCGTAGCAGAGGCATGGCTGCATCGCTATCGAGGTAAATTACCAGTATTTGCCTGTATTTTAGGGTTCACGGAAACTGGTTTAATTCCCGGTATTTCTGCGGCTGGTTTAACTCCACAAGACCGTAAATATACTGTATGTGCTGATGCAGAATTTCTCTATTACGGCACTGAATATGAGCCTAAGTATCCCCTCCCACCCTTGACTGCGGGTGCGTCTCCTGTGCTGATTTCCAGGGCAGTGGTGGCTAATTTACACATCCCTGTTTATCTGTTTAATGCGGGATTATTACATATCCCACCTGTACCATTAATAGATTTAGGTGGTGTGGCCGCCAGGTGTTTAAGTCAGGGTGCGGCTATGGACATAGCTACAGTTAAACACTTATTAACAGAGGGATTACGCTGGGGTGATAAATTAAGTTGTGATGCTGCTAATAGTTATTTAATTTTAAGTGAGTGCGTAGTTGGGGGAACGACAACAGCTTTAGCTATTTTAACAGGGTTGGGTATTGATGCGGTGGGTAAGGTTAATAGTAGTCATGCTGTGTGTAATCATCAGCAGAAATGGGATTTGGTACAGACTGGATTAGCAAAAATATCATCCTCAGTTGACCCTTTAGAACTTGTAGCAGCGGTAGGAGATCCAATGCAAGTAGTAGTAGCGGGAATGGCGATCGCTGCTAGTCGAAAATGTGGGGTATTATTGGGTGGAGGTACACAGATGTTGGCGGTATATGCTTTAATTCAAGCGATCGCGCAAACATACGCTTTATCCTGGAAACCCACAGAAATTGTCATTGGTACAACCCGCTGGGTAGCGGAAGATCCTACCGGTGCAACAATTGATCTAGCCCAGAGTTTCAGTAAAAACAGTATTCCTCCTTTATTAGCGACAAAATTGAGTTTTGCTAATTCTCAATATCCCCAACTTCAAGCTTATGAAAGAGGTTTCGTGAAAGAAGGTGTGGGTGCTGGGGCGGCCTGTATTGCTGCTTCCTGGGGTCAAAATTGGGGGCAAAATCAACTGTTAGCGGCTATAGAAGCAGAAATGGCACAACTTAGCAACCATCAAAAAACCAAGTCACAATCTAAGAAATCCTCTGTCTAAGCAACTGCTCCTCTAGGGCTGCAATGCGGTGATAAGCTGCGGTTAACTGGGTTGTTAACCGTTGAATTTGAATTTCTGGGGTGATTTGTCTATCTCTGGCTTGATAATTTGCGTCTGAATAGACCATAGAGTCTGTCAAAACATCTTTATGCTCCAATTCTTTGGGCTTATGACCTTGAGGCTGTTTCTTTTCCAGATAATGTTCTAGAGCTGGTAATTTTTCCAAAGATGAATCTGACAAGGCTTGGGAGAGCCGCATATCCAACCTGGCAATTATTTCATAGATGACATTAACTTTCTCGGTCAAGGTGAGAATTTGTTTTTCTAGTGATTCCATTTAAGACCTACATTGAAAAATATTTTATCTATGTTATTCACTTTACTGATGATTTTAGCTATACTTATGGATTATTTAACTTTTCATAACCTTCTGGCTAATGGGAATGATTTATGTATAGAGATAAATCAATAATATTGATAATTTAATTTAGGGGTAATTAACAGTTGGGGATCAATCAAGATGGGTAAATTTTGAAGATAAATATAGATATATCAGTAGTTGTGCAATATTCAGGAGAGGGAACTCTTAACTTTATTTTGCACGACTACTTAGCACAGTAATAACTCCCAACCAGAACAGTTGCAAAAAAAAGTCCACCTCTGTGGACTATGAAAATTAAATATTTTCAACCCATAATAGATGGGTTTTATTGATGTAAATAGGGGCGATAAATACCCTAATTGCTAATGATGATGATGATGATGATGAGTAATAGCTGAATGTGAATTAACAGCCATTCCTTCTGTTGCTATTAACTCTGCAATATGTACATTTGCCCATTCAGCAGCCATAGCTAAAAATTGAGGATGATCATTCACACAAGCCATTTGTAAATAATCTACATCTGGATGTTGTTTTTCCAAATCATGAATAATGTGGTGAACATCTAACAAAGTTTCATGATTTTCTGTAGCAAAGCCAATAGGCATAAATAGAATTACCTTTGCACCCAATTGAATCAAATTTTGAGCAGCTTGGGTCGCATTTGGTTGTGTCCATTCAATTAATGGGGTATCATGATTCAACCAACCCACAGAAATCAAGGGATAATTGTTAATTAACTTGTTTCTAACTAACTCGTACATGGCTTGACTTTCATCAATTCCCGACGTAAAGCCTTTAGCTTTGTGGGGACAACCATGATTCATCAGAATAATACCAATTTGCGAAGGTAAATAACCTGTAGCCAAATCAGTATGAATTTTTTCTTCCACCAAATGCGCCATTAAATCAATATATTTTGGCTGATTATAGAAGGAAGGAATATATCTTTGAGCTTTGATCCAATGTTGATCATTATCGGCTAATTCCGCCAGGGCATTATTTACTTGTTCAATGGCAATACCGCTGGTAAAAATGGAATCAACAACCAATAATGGATAAATCAACAGTTTACTAAAACCTTGATTTTTAATCTCAGCTAAAACTTGATTTGGTAGAAAAGGAGCGCAGAAGTTAAAGGCTTTGAAAACTTGAACACCACTACCCCATTTATGTTGTAATTCGTGTTCAATGCCTGCCCTTTGTCTTTCAAAGATAGCATTATGTGGGGAGATAAAATCGTGGTGCGTGTGTCCCCATTCATGACGATCAAATAATGCCAAAAGTTTGGCTAAAGGGGGATAAACCCAAGTAGGAACAGGAGCGAATTTAGCAGTTAGTAAATTTAAAGCTTGTTCGTTATAGTTAGCAAAATCTTCGTAGCTCTCAACTTCGCCATAGCCCATAAGTAACACGGCTACACGGTCTTTAGTGGGTAGATGCTCGTGGCTATGGGTAGTGTGCAGTTTTTCCGGGGTTACAACCACAATGAGTTCCTCAAGATAACCAAAACAATAAGAGAACCCTAGAAAGTCCCTAGATTATTTCTCTCACTCTGTAGCATGATATCCTATCCGGGGGGATAGGATAAATATCAACACAAAAATACACATCTGAAACAATTAAACTGCTTACTTTGGTACAAACCAAGCCTAAATTATTTCAATATATTTAATTATAGTCATGTCAGTAATAAGCCCCGATTATGCTGTAAGATAAACTAGCAAGAACTAATGAGGTAATAATTACATAAATTAGTTCTCCTTCCCATACAAAAATTAGCAAAGAGATAATTACACGCAAAATGGGAACAGCAATTAATATTAACAGTCCTAGTTGAATTATTCCCTGTAAACTACCCGCTAAAACGGCATTTCTTATACCTGTTGGTGAGTGAAATTGAGATGATGTACCTATAAATACTTGATATTCAGCAATATCCGAGCCATGATTAATTAAGTATAAAATACCTCCCAATAATACTACAGAACTAGCAATTAGAACTCCATACATAAGTAAGTTACTGAGTAAGCATTCTAACTTTTGTTCACTTGTTGATTTGATCAGTTTTTGATTACTAACAATTTGATCATGATAATTTTGTGCTGTGTGAGTGAGATATTGTTCTGTTAAATGTTGAAGATCAGAATCTTCTTCCTCTGGTTTAAAAGCGAGGTTTGCAAATTCTGTTTCCATTTGTGCTGAACAAGTCCACCGAAAACCGGAATTTAATTTATACATAATTACACACTCCCTATCAGACTGTTATAGATCATTTTTAATGCCATTAATACCAACACAAAGCTGAAAATAATTCTTAAAATCTGGGTTTTAGCGCCCATTAAGATTCGCGCACCCAAAAAAGCACCTGGTAATACTCCTAACATGACTGGCATAGATAAACCCGGATTTATATATCCATGGGTTAAATAAACACCGGAAGAAGCTGCGGCTGTGACACCAATCATAAAATTGCTCGTAGTAGTGGAAACTTTAAAAGGGAGACCCATGGCTTGGTCCATAGCCAAGACTTTGAATGCTCCCGAACCAATTCCCAATAAACCAGAAAGGATTCCTGCTACTAACATAATACTGAACCCAGCAGGTAAAGCATAGACCTGATAGGTTATTACACGGTCATGACTGGGGTAAGTACCATTAAGTTGCAGATATGCTGCTAAAGGGTCAGGTGTAATAATTTCTGTTTGTTCTGGTCTGGGTCGTTGAGAGAGATATGCTGAATAAATTAGCACAATTGCTAAACTCATCTTAGTCCGAACCTGAAAATAACCCCAAGGAACAAATAATTTTCGCTTCCTGGGGTGTATCTTCAGGATGAATAATACACAAGGAATTATTATCACGTAAAGATATAATCATATTTGCTAATTGTTCATCTGTAATTCCACTTTTCAACTGACGATTAATTTTAATCACTGTGGTTTCTTTTAAAGGATAAAGATAGATTTCCTCAACCGCTTTTTTCAAATTTTGCCAATCTTCTCCTGATGGAAATAACGGTGTTTCCGTTCTTTTAATATAAGCATCTAATTTATAATAGGTGCGATATCTGGCACTTTTAGAACTGCCTAATTGTCCTCCCGTTGTTTTTTGCTGTTCTAAGATTAAATCAGCCCCTTGAGAGACAATTTCATGGTGTTGGGGATGTCTTTTTAAGGGGGGTGTATCCCGGTTACATCTAGCAACTCTTAGTATTTTCATTTGCGATTGAGTAACACTTTTTCCCTCTTTATTTATCCACGCTAAAGCATCCGTACCTTCAGCAGTTCTCACATACATTAATACCCCTTGAGGATCGGTTTTTGTTTCTTGATATTCGCGGGTAGAATAAACAACATTAGGTAAATTTTTGATGATTTTTTCTAATTCGGGATCTGCATCTATAGCATTTTTCCAAATTTGAAACGCTTCGGAAATTAAATCAACTTCTCCATCATTTACATCATCTAAAGCAGTAGATTTTTCATTGTAAAGATCCCATATTTGTTCAGGGGAAAGACTATCTTCAAAAAATGCTTCATCTGTTCCCACTATACTAGCATTTTCTTGTAATCTTGCTGCTAGTCTTCCCCTTAAATTAATTAATTGTTCTACCCCCTCCGCAGGTAAAAAAGAATAACATAATATTTCTGCTGCTTTTTGGCCTATTCTATCAACTCTTCCTGCCCTTTGAATTAAACGAATAATTGCCCAAGGTAGGTCATAATTAATAATAATACGACAATCTTGTAAATTTTGACCTTCACTTAATACATCAGTAGAAATTAAAATTCTCACTTGTTTTTCTGGAGAAACATCTTGTTTATTACTTTGGGGACTAAAACGATATACTAAGGATGTGGGATCATTGACTTTTCCGGTAACTAATGCAGTTTGGGGAATATTTGTTTTTAAAAAACATTCTTGTAAATAACGCGCTGTATCTGCAAATTGAGTAAATATCAATATTTTTTCATGGGGATGAATTTCTGTAACTAATTTTTGCAAAGTTTGAAATTTTTGATCCTGTTGATAATTCCATTCTCCGCAATTATTTAATAACTTTAACAATGAAATAGCATCTTCCCGTAAATGTTTTTTTAATTCAGACTTAAATAACCGATAATTCAACCATTTAAAACGTTTTTGATATTTGGTTTGGTACAATTCATACATATTTTTTGCTTGACGTTTATATTCTCCTTCCTTACTGGTTACATTGGCAAAATTAACCTCATCATTAACTTCATCATTGTCTTCATTATCATCATCAGTAATTTCAAAATCTAATTTTGTGGAATTAATATTATCTGCATCTTCATCATTATTCCCAGTTTCTAAAAACTCTGCATCTTGTGTACCAATGGGAATATCTAATTGGTTTTCTAAAGCATAAATATACACATAATTCCGTAAAATGTGACGTTCTAAAGATTCTAAAAAAGCATTTCCACTACTTTCTAATCTTTTAAATAAATTCGTGCGACAAAAACCCATTAACCGTCTTCCTCCACGGGATAAACCATTTAAAATTCGTTGTTCTGTTGCTGTAGGAGGTTCTTTATATTTATCTAAAGTGTAATTTCCTAAACCATAACGAGGTAATGATAAAGAATTGATAATTTCTACCACTTCACTAGAGTATAATTTGCCATATTTATCATCATTATTAATACTAAAAGTGGCAGTTTTAGGAATGCGAGTAGGAAAATAAGAACGAGTACTATCAGGAAATTGTAAATATTTTCTGCCATCTAATTCATCAGTTTTAGCATAATTATCTTTAATGAAACTGCGTGTTCTTCTTAACATATAACGGTTCATTAATATTTGCCAATCTTCGCTATATTCGCTTTTTTCAAATGCTGCTAAAGTTCTTACTTCTGTTTGGGAAAATTTGCGTTTAAATTCATTTTCATTACCCAATTCTTTGATTAAATTTTCTGGTTTAATACCTAGATCTTTAGATTCAGGAATAAACAACCGTAATTGTGATGATAAATCTAAATTACTTTTATTATAAGGGGTTGCAGTTAATAAAATACAGCGACTTCCGCTTTGTTCTATATATTCTTTAATAGCTGCATAACGTTGTCCTTCTGTATTTCTTAAATTATGACTTTCATCTATTAACACTAACCGAAACATTGCGGGAATTGTGGGTAATATTTTACTAACTTGACTAATAGAAATTACCTTAGCAGTTAATCCATATTCATCTTTATAATTTTCCCACATATTCACCAGATTTTTAGGACAAATAATGAGGGTACTAACACCAAGTTCTTCTTCAATAATTTTCGCTATAGCTGTTCCTACTAAGGTTTTTCCTAATCCTACCACATCACCAATCAAAACACCACCACGACGGTTAACATAATGGGCAGCAATTTTCACTGCTGCTGTTTGAAAGGGGAATAATTGAAAGTCGTAAGGTATTTCATATTGGTTTAAACCATCTCGCGCTTCTTGGGAGAGATGATAGGCCATTTTCAGATAAATATAATAGGGAGGAATGAGTTTTTCTGTTGCCCAACTTTCATCTATAATTTTTATTAATTCTTGAGAAATATCCAAACAAAATTTATCTTCCCAACGTTCATTAAACCAACTTTGTAATTTATGGGTTGCATCATTATCTATAACATCAACGTTTAATTCTCCTTGGTTGGATAAACCAGAAAAGGTTAAGTTACTACTTCCTAAAAAACCAATAGCTTGTAAATTGTGATGTTTTTGGGGCATTAAATAAAGTTTAGCATGGAGAGAACCACGTAAATATAATTTAACTATGACTTTTTTAGTTTGTAATTGATGTTTGAGGTTTTTTAAACCTAATTCATCATCATTAGTAGGTTTACCTAAAGTTAATTGTTCCCTAAATTCTTCTACCAGGCGTTTTTTCAGATTACTTGCTTCATTTTGGGAGATAGGTTTCTGAGATGTTCCTAAACCAAAAAGTTGATTAAGTTCATTTTGGGCTAATTTTTGCATTCCAATTAATAAGCGACAACAGTTATTTTCTCCTCCGGTAAATTGTGCTATTTCTTCCTGGATTAATTTCCATCCTCGTAAGTTGAAATAACCTACACAAAAATCTGCCCTGTTAGCATCTTGGAGACTTGCTTTAAGGGTAGGTAATAGTTGTTCGTTGATGTTGTCAAAAATGTGGGGCATGGTTTTTTATTGATGATATAATAATTAATTGTCTGAATCAAGATTTCCAGGATGGGATAAGTATTGAATATTATAGCATATTGTCAGATCCCCGACTTCTATGATTAATTTATAATTTATTCACAAGATTTAGTTGACAAATCGGGGATCTTTAGGTTGGTGTTCATGATATAATAATTAATATAAGATATTGTCTCTCTTACTCCCAGGAGTATTTCTATAATGACTCAATCTTTAACCCCAGAAATTACAGCATTAATTATCAGTAGTAAACCTAGTCCTGATGATTTTGAAAAACCTGCTATTCCTGATTTAACAAATGTAACTATTGATAATAGTGAACCAGTGGATAATTTAATTTCTGAAAAACAACAGCGTTTATTAGTTTCCTCTCTTTATAGTTCTTTTAATGTTAGTGAACCATTTTTAGCTACTGCTAACGTGGGTTTATTTTATGCAGCTAATAAACCTCCTCTTGTTCCTGATATAATGTTAAGTTTAGAAGTGACTTTACCAGAAGATTGGTCAGAGAAAAAAGATCAATCTTATTTTACTTGGAATTTTGGTAAATCTCCAGAAATAGTTATTGAAATAGTTTCTAATAAGGTGGGAAATGAATTAGGAACTAAATTAAAAGATTATTCTCAAGCAAGAGTAGGTTATTATGTGGTTTTTGATCCTTTCTATTGTTTAGGAAAATCAAATCTTTATATCTATCAATTAATAGGTATTAATTATCAATTATTATCTACCAATTGGTTAGCAGAAGTAGGTTTAGGTTTAACTATTTGGGAAGGAGAATTTGAAGGAAAAAGCTATCAATGGTTAAGATGGTGTGATGAAAAAGGAGAACTTCTATTAATAGGAGATGAAAAAGTAGCACTTGAAAAACAACGTGCTGATGAAGAAAAACAACGTGCTGATCAAGAAAGAAAAAGGGTAGAATATTTAGAGGAAATTTTGCGATCGCAAGGAATTAACTTTTAATATCATGTAATATCATGTAAATTTATATCCTCAACTTCTATAATTAACTTATCATTTATTGACAAGATTTATTCAAGAAATCGGGGATTTTGATTATGGTAAAATAAATGTTTGTATTAATTGTATTAATTACAGGTGAGTAAATATGATTGCCCAAGAAATCATGGCAAAAGTTGACGAAAATGGTAACATCTCTTTAGAAACTCCTTTAATGGTTAATAAACCAAGTCGGGTTAAATTACAGCACTTACCGATGTTATGAGGTACAAGATCACCCCACCCCCAACCCCAGGGGGTTTTCATTCTCGGGGGTAAAAAAGAAAAGAAAAGTGATCTTTTGTTGATAAAATTACAAAAAGATCACTATTTTTTGTCTTTTAAAATATGTTAAATAGTTTAATCGAAAAACTCAAAGAAGTCAAAGACT
>JBJUHT010000260.1:0-3314 GCA_046070105.1 Dolichospermum sp. | reverse complement strand
ATTTAATAGCTTGCTTAAACTTTTGATATCTGTCTTGATTTAATCCAAATGGAAAAACTACACATTTATCACCTAGATTCAAAACATCACTAATATAAGCTAACTCGTCATAATTTGGTACGTTAATTATGTCACAGGTTTGTAAACTGCGAGGGTAAAAAGGCCGTTCTCGGTTAGAATGCCACGATCTCAAAAAATTTCCTAGTTGAGTTTTTAGTTTTCGAGGTGGATTTTTAATATTTTCTGACTTGTTAAACTCATCATAAAATGCATATAATCCTACTGAACGAGCAACTAGCAAGCCTTTAAAACCTAATTCCTGTTTACTATAGGGTAAATTTCCTTGATGGGCATCAATTATATCAAAACGATGAGCATTTGCTTTAACAAAGGCTTTAGCTTTTACTGAAAAACTAGGACGAAATAATTGTTTTAAAGGAGATGAAGATTTAGCCTTAGGGAAGGCATCATAGTAGTCAAATTTTTCAACTTGATGACCCATTGCTTGAAATTCATCAGCTAACTCTAATTGTACTCGTGAGCCTCCTAGATTTCGACTCCAAGGCATATGAAGAATCATCAGTATTCTTAGTGAATGTTTCATAAATTCTGAGACTTCTCTCTATAAATTTCTAAATGCTGTTGAACCACGTTTGACCAATTGAGAGGTTTTATCCATTCACGGCAACGGGTTTGATATTCTGTATATTCCCATGATGATAAGTTAATTAATTGACTTAATGCAGTTGATATTGCTTCTCCAGAATTTTGTTTAACGACAAATCCAGTCTTTCCATTATCTACAAACTCATGCATTGCACCTGCATCTGTACAAATAACAGGAGTTCCACAGGCTTGAGATTCTAACAATGTGAAGCCCATAAGTTCTGGTACTGGAGTATAATTTCCATAGCAGTTAGTATGTACCGAGGGTAAGACTGTTATCATAGCTGTGCGATATTCATTGAGCAAATCATCATCACTTGTATTATGCAGAAACTCTACATTTATGCCGTCTGATAAATTTTTTAGATATTCATAAAATTCTTCACTATAGATTTTACCTACAATCTTAAGTTTATAATCTGGTCTGTTTAAAAGACGAAATCCATCTATCAGGTAATTAATACCTTTATGGGGTAATATTCTGCCAACATACAGAATTTTCTTTTCCTTAGAAATAGATGTTTGAGGAGAAAACTTATCTGTATCAATACCGCCTTTAATTAAAACGGCTTTTCTTTGAAGATCAGTAGGAATATAGTCTAGACTATAGCGAGAGTAAATAATAGCTTTTTTATAGCCTTTGAATACTGGCAATTTTTGATTCAAAACTAAGCTACCACCGCCACCATAATCAGTAACAAAGACTTGTTTTCCTAGCAAGGAAGCTGTAATACAAGCTAGATCAGAAACTATGGTACTAATATGATGCAAATGCACTATATCGGCTTTAAGAATCGAAGCTAAATATTGAAAACTCAAAGGATTGATCTTATTTCCATGAATTAAATGTTTGACAGGATAGGTTTCAATTTTGAGTTGACCCTGAGTGTAACTTTTACGAATTGGTGAAAAACTTACTAGAGTTGTATCTACATACTTTGACATCCAAGATGCTAATTCTGTTGGATAACGTTCTCCACCACCAATTAATGATGATTCGTCAAAATAAGTAGGAGTAATATGTACGACTTTCATATATTCTAGTCAAAATCCTATGGTTTAGTGATAAATTTCTAAAAATTCACTATATTGATGATTAAATTTATTCAAATTAAGTTGGGTTAACGAAGAGGAAATTACCTATAGATATATATTCACTAACATTCGTTTTATTGGTTTATGAGTGATATTTTTGTGGGTAGAAAAAAGAAAAAATTTAAATTAAATTATTATTCCATAAATCAATATTTGTATTTACCCAAGGCATATAATGTCCAAAACCTGCAAAATGTAAAAAATAATTATTTATCAAGGTTATATTTAGAGCAGCAGTTGTAGTTTTTTGAGGTGGTAGTTGATAATGGCCTCTTGTGAAACGTTTCCAAACTCTAATAGGTTTGATTTCTGTTTTTTGAGGTGGTAGTAAAAATGGATAGTGCATAAGCATACATACTATCCATAATTTATTAAATCTATCATCTAACCAATGAATACTGTTTGTTTTCAGTAATTCATAAGACAACGATTCCATTTCAAAATCCCCCACTGGTGTGTCTTGATAATTATGGTATGTATATTCTAATACTGATTGATGATATTTAGGAGATAGAACCATTACTCCAGTTTGAACAACTTGATCAAATACATCTGGTAATTGAGCTCTCAAATAATACTCTTTAGCATTATGAAAAGACCATCCCAAAAATTCAACGGCTCTATTCATTAATGTTTGATCTTTTCCAGGTAATTGTTCATGAAATTGATGAAAGGAACTAGTAGCACCAACTTTATCTTCTGGGACTTGAGAAACTATACAGGGTGAGTGAGAGTTAATTAAAATATCTGAATCAATCCAAACTACACGATCATAATTTTTAACTCTTTCGTTACCTAGTATTAAGCATTTTTGCCAAGCAGGGGATCTATTTTGGGCGCGGGCAGAATGATCAAGTGGCTTATCTATACAAACTAAGTCATAACCATGTTTGTCTGCGTATTGCTCCCAGTTTTTGGAGCAGATAGTTTTCCATCTTTCTTGGTATTTTTGTCCAATTAATAGTGTAACAATGGCTTTATTGTACTTCATTTTTCATCAACGGATATCTTGAAATTTATTATCAGCCGTTAAACTGAATTTTTTTAATGAGGATTTTTATAATATTATTTAATGTATTTAATAATATTATATTCTTTATACTTTCTTAGAAACGTTAAATTCTCATTGCCAAGAAAGGAAACTAAATACTTAACACATAATTCTAGATCAAGAGATGTAATACCACCAAAAGATATTAATTCATATAAACTTTGGCGAAATAATTTTAATCTTAACTTTCCATAATTATCTAAGCAAGTTCCACGTATAAATAACCATGCTTTCTTTCTAACACTATAAGGTAGTTCAGTATTTTGGTAAACAGTTTTGCATATTTTTACAGTATCAATTAACCAATTATTCTCTATTTGTCTGCCCTTGCATTCTGGGTGTAAACGATAACAAGCATTGATTTGTGGAATAAAAATAAATTTATAACCTTTAAATATTAACCTCCAAAATAATTCGTGATCCATACAATGTTTAAATGTTGTATCTACAAAATTACCATCTTCAAAAATGCGCTTCTTAAAAAATAATGATTGATTAGACA
>JBJUHT010000259.1:0-7698 GCA_046070105.1 Dolichospermum sp. | reverse complement strand
GCTAACTGGAGGCATATTTACCACATCATAACTAATAACTTGATTGGTAAACATCACATCCAAAGGATTTAAAGGATGAGTACAGGTAAATAAATCGGTTTTAGTTTTTGGTGGGGGTAATTTTTCAACGGTAATTTCTGCCTTACTCATCCATTTACCTAAACGAATCCATTTAGGTAATTTAATTTCTTTTTGAGAAATAACAAAAAACTCAAATTGACTTTCTGGAGCTATTTCACGAATACGCCCATAGGTAGGAATATTCTTACTAATTGGCTCCATTTTGACGTGATAATTAAGGTTAGCCCATTTATAAGTATGGGTAACATAAGCAGATTGTAAAGGACGTGCAGGTGTAATATAAATCCCTTGACGATTAAGAGGTTCTAAATCTTTTTCATAATGGGGTATATGTTCTGCGTCGTAATAGCTGCTTTTTGCTAACCCAAGAGCATAAGTCAGAGCATAATTATGTAAATATTGCTCTGTTATATAAAGCCTACCTAATTCACGAGTAGCAAAATACACTGGATCTTGTAAGGTAAGGAGAAGACGATAAATTTGCATACATTATGTTTCCTCCTCTTCAGAGGTATTCTTTTTATTTTTCTTTTTACCTCTGATATTAGTATTTTCCGCTTTTTCTTCTTTCAAAACACCTGCGGCTTTTGCATAATTTAGAGTATCTTGTGTTAATGAGTTCATCCATTGTTTGAAATTATCTTCATTACCAAGAATAGATTGAGCTTCATTTTGAAGAGATACAAGTGCTTCTTTTGAAATTAATTCATAAAAAACTCCGTCTTTTTGAATTAATTCATTAACAGCTTGTTTTGTAGCTGATGTGATAGCAGTGGTGTCATAAGGAGGCAAAATATCTCCGATAAGGTCATAAATTTTTTGAGTTAATCGCAAATTGCTGAAAATTTCACCATCAGCAAATATGATTGCTAAAACTGTATTTCTGACTTGTCCAGTTCGTGTAGTTTGAGCACCATAACGTTTGGTGCGTTGCAAATTATTCAGCAGATACAAAAATGTATTTGGTGTTGGATCGCGTAATGTAACCACACTGGGAAAAAGAATTTCTGGTAACACATGATCTTGTTCACTAAAACGATTAGTGGTGTCTGTTCCTTGTGTCATTGTTCCATCTTCATAGGGTGCATTCAGGGTAAAAGTTCCGTGAGATTCTTCATATTTAGGAACAGCGTAAGCAGAATCTATAAAAACTTTGGATTTTTCTGAACCAGAATTATCTGCACCACCTTTACCTACTGCATAACCGTAAATAACACAATCAGGACATACTCCACAAGGATTTTCATTGTAAGCGCAGTCTTTTTTATGTTGATTTTTAATCTGGTCGTAGATTTCATAACGCCGCAATAATTCACGTCCTGTTAAACGTTCAGGAGTGGTTTGCTTACGTTTGAAAAGCACTAAACGACTAATTACTTGTGAATCATTAATTCCTGCTCTAACTCTGGCTACGTTTAGTTCTCCATCAGTTTTAAATACTGCATAAGAATCTGTTTCTCTGAGAACTATAAAGTGAGCATATTTAGCTCCAGGAATACGAGGAATAGATTCTTGAAAATGTTTTTTGTACTGTTCAAACATTAATTTGACTCCTTATTGTCTGATGTTTGTGTTTTTTCTTCAGGTTTCTTGATGTACTGTTTGATATACCAAGCCTCCGACGCATGACGAATCAGATTGATATTTTGTCTGAGAAGCGATCGCTCTGCCCTACAATAGTTCTGAAATACTTCTTTCACAAAGTATTGCGAAAAGTCTTGAATAACAGTTTCACGCTGGCTTTTATCTTTCACTACTTCCGATGGTATATAACCTTCGTTGTTGTTATTTAGTACACCATCTACCAGAGAAAATAAGTAACCCTCTATCATTAATTGCAGGTCATCTTCAGCAGTATTTGGTTGACTTTCTAAGATGACTTTTGCAGCTATATTTAAAACTCGAAGCCTTGTATATGCAGAGGAATTTTTACCTGATGCTCGATAAAAACGAGCATATTTATCAACTAACTCTCGAATCATGTTCATGGGGTCATCACCTTTGTAATAATCAATCAAAAGTTGGTAATAATTCAGCAATTTTTTAGCAACAATAATTGCGGGATCACTAAGTTGAGTTGCCTTTTTCTTGCGTTCCTCCTTTTTGATATTTTCGAGTATGCGATCTGCATAGTGAAACACATACAAAGGGCTAGTATCCAAAGATTGAGAAACATTATTTAAAGCATTCCAAACAGGAAAGTTTCTACTATCGCGGTATGCTTGGGATGTTAAGGCATATACAGCAAAAGCCGCAGGTATAGCAGTAATAAATTCATCTAAACGGAAACTAGATTTTTTGATGCTGTGTTGCCAGTATGTATGTACACCATCCAAAATCACAGTTTCTTTAAAATCTGCTCCTGAGTCGTATGGTGGAAGAGTCGAACGACTAGCAACTACTTTAACTCCAAAGGTTAAAGGTGCAATTAATGTTAGTAATGCTGGTATATGCCATACTTCAGTATCAGTTGGTTTTTTAAATAATGCAGGAACTCCTAAAAGATAATAACCGTGCATTTGTCCTTCTGGATATTCCACTTTTTCAAATCGCCGTTTCTCATTTTCTTTAGAATCAGCACCTACTCTAAAAACATCTGTACGAGGGATGTATTTAGGATTATAGTTATGTTTTGCTAACTCTTTATCTAAATCAGAAAAGACATTTTGAGCAAAGCTTTTATAGGCTCGGTTCATGATACGAGCGGTTTCTGGTGTGAAATAATAATCTGGATAAAGATGCAGGTAAATAATATCATCATCTGATTCTAAACTTCGTCCTAAAGAGTAAGTACGTAGTAACTGTTCTACCTGACAAACTGCACAAATACCGCGTTTAGAGTCAGACTTTAAGCTAGTAATACGTTTGTTGCTGTAACTAGAAAATTCTTCACGTACTTGAAATGCGCTATTACAAATTGCACAAATAGGATCACGTTTACGATTGGCTTTATTTCGGTGATAACGATTTAATTCTTTTTCAAAATTATGTTTTTTATCACTGTCACTAAGATCCAAAACTTGGGCAATGTAACTATCCAGAAAAGTGAAGGATTTTAAACGTTTTGGTTGTCCCCACTCAGTAATTACTTGTTGGATAGCTTTTAACATTACATTTTCAAGTTCAGCATCATTTAAATTGCCATGTTTACCAATGTAATGGCCAGCCAAGTAATACCATCCAAGAGGTTTACCACCAGGTCTAGGAATATTAAGTAAATCTTCCAGATAATCTTGCATATCAAGCGCCTTGAGTAAAGCTTGAGTTGCATTCTCATAGGAAGTTTTATAATAAACTTCTAAAACACCTACTAATCCTCTAAATCCTTCTCCTAACCTATCTACCTGTAGATTAGTCGGATAATCAAAATTCAAATTTTTTAACTCAGTAGAAATTTCTTGTATTTCTTCCTTTCGCTTTCCACTCATTGGGGTTCTTTGATTACCCAGGAAATTAAATATTTGCCGAATAAGCGTTTCCGCAGCATCATTAACTTCAGCTACTTCAAGCATATCTGGCTTACAGCTAATAATCCCTTTTGTTTTATCGCGTTTGATAAGATTACTCAAACCTTTAGTAGCAGTTTTTAAGATTTGCGATCGCACTATTTCAGCTAGATTAGATAAATCTGGTTTTTCACTATCTTTTGGTGCAAAGTATGTAATTCCATCAGGGAAGAATAAAAAAGCTATCCATCCAACTTCCCTAGCTTTATCTAATACTGCATTGTGAATAGTTTGAGTTAATAATCCCCTATTTTCTATTGTACGATGATGGCGAATAACATATTTATCTTTTAACCTACGTCGTACAATTGCGCGAATCTTTTCTTCATATAAACTATCTGGACGATGAGCTATAGAAGCTAATAAGTCAGCAAAACGGACAAATTCAGCTAACCCTATTAAATCTTTAGGAGATAATTTTATATCTGGGAAATTAGCAAGAGTCAAATTTGCTCCTCTTGCATCTTCAGCATTTTGAGCGAGAAAAGCTATATCTTGCCAATATTCATTGCTAATAAATTTCCACAGTCCCAAACTTTCCGCCCAAATATTAAAATAATGATGGTATTGATCCCATTCTTTACCATCCATCCTCACATTACCCAATTGCTTGAGTACAATTTTATTTAGATCGTGCAGAGTCACAGCAGCTAAATATAGCTGTTGTTGAAGTTTCTCTAAATTAGCTAATTTAACTAGAGTCCAACCACCAACAGCAGCATTTAAAAGATGTATAGCTAAACTTTGATCTGGAAGGTCAACCAATTTATTGATGATCTTTTCTTTCTTATCTGGGTTAACATTAATAGCTAATTCCTTAGCCGCTTCTGGACTCATTCCCTTTGCTGGTTTAAGACTGAAAGAATCAAGAATATTAGGAAATACCTTTTCTATCCAATCTCGCAAAACTTGATCTTCAGCATTATTTAAAGTCTCTAATGCTAAAACTACTAAAGGAGGTTCTTTTTCCGGTATAACTGGCTTACCATAACTTTCAGGTGTTAACCAATCGAAATTATCTATCATTTTTTACTCTCCTGCAAAGAATGTTTCATTAGTTTTTTGCCAATAAAGAAGACTATCTAAAAGCAGTGCATCTAAACCAAAAGCTACAGCATATTCTTGATTACTAGAATCAACTACTTTATGTAGATCAAATAAAGCAGGTAATCTATAACGTCGGCGCAATGTTTTGATATCATATTTACCAGAATCAGCAACACAAGTTGTAATTGATAAATATTCAAGTTGTTCATTTATCTTTTTAATTGCTCGATGACAACACTGTATAAAAAACCCTTTTCTTGCTTGTGCCATGTTGAGTTGTAACCTATCTAATTTGTCTGTAAAAATTAGTGCTATAGGTTCATAGCTACTTAAATATTGTGTGATCTTTACATATATTCCCAAATTATTTTTATAAAATGGTTCATTAAATCTCTCACTTATTTCTTTTGCTTCCTCCTCTGATATCAGTTCAAAATCTGTTCCTGCAAGTAAACGTATTAAACTCATACTTTTCACTGCGTTTGTATTTGGGTCATGAATCCATATATCTAATTGTCCTCCACCGCGAAAAGTTGACAAATCCTGAATAATCATTCTGTGTTCTTTCAGTTCATTTAACCTACACCAATAAGGAGTTTTACCCACAATTCGATTAGCTTCTTTCTCATAACCTTCAATCAAAGTTTGATATTGGTCTTTTTGTTGACTAAGCAAACAAAACCTAATTGTAGAAAGAACACAACCCCAACGGCTTAAATATCGCTGAAATTCTTGAGGCTTTTGGTAGATGTTTTCTTTAACAGTTTGGAAAAAACTTTCTCTGTCTACTTCGGTTTCATTACTATAAATCTCAGAAAACTTATCCTTTACCCAATCTGGAACTAAAGCTATTGCTTGGTAAGTTGGAAACCCATCATGTCTTCCTAATCTTCCTAAACGCTGAATAAACGTACCAGCATCTAAAGATTCATAAACCAGAAAATTGATCTCAAAATCTACACCAACATCAACTGTAGAAGTTGCAATAATTAATTGTTTACTCATTGCATCTTCTCTAACTTTTGCGCCAGTTAGCCCTGTATTTTCTCCTATACTTAAACCTAAGGTGGCATTTTCTAAAGTTTTAAATATGCGTTTAGCAGCAAATACACTATTAGCAATGATCAGTCCTTTAGAATTGGGATATTGAGAAAAGAAGTGTTTGATATATTCTAAATTCTCAAATACCCAATTTTCAATTCCTCCATTACTTTGCTCAGATGTAACTAAATCTAAATCTACTTTATGTAAAATTCTACGATGAGTGTTACTTTTGTCTAAACCATGTTCATATTCACCTTTAATAATTTTAGTAGTAATCCCTGATCGATCAAGAACTTTTAACAAAACATTATTTGGTGTAGCAGACATAAAAAGAAATTTTGCAGCAAAACGCTCTCCTAAACTTGCTCTATTAAAAGCAATACCATCCAATACATTAGCAATTTGTGGAGCATGAAAAATATGAAATTCATCAAATACTATGTAGCGATATTGATTAAACCAAGTTTCAGCTAAACGAGCTTTGTTACCACCTCTACTATCGTAATGTAAGCGATGAATTAAGGTAAAAATATCAGGATTTGTGACAACTATATTATTATCATCAGCTACATTTCGTAGTGTTTCTAGTTTATTAAAACCTTCTTCACTCATATATGAAGCTAATTTAGATCCTGTCAGTTCACCTATTTGTAACTCAATCTTAAATTGATTTTTCCATTTTCCTATTTGTTTTCCTTGATCACGAATAAGCTCATTTGTAGGATAGTTAAATAAACCTTTTCCTAATGCTCTTTGTGTATCAAAAAACGCTGGAAGCAAAGCAGCTAAAGTTTTACCATCACCAGTTAAAGCAGTATCAAATACAACTTGATAATTTTTGATTGCATCCCAAACTTCTTGTTGATGGGTAACAAGTTGGATATTATTAAGTTGGATATTATTAACTGATGTTTGGGAATATTTAGACCATGTAGACAGTAGTTTTATTTTCATAAATCACTCCGTAAAAAATATTATGATTTCTGGTTAATCATTTTCTTCTTCCAATCTAATTCAATAAGAGTTAGTTTGTCTAACATAAATAGGATATTGATGTATTTGTCATACTTCCCACCTTTGGCCTGTACATAATATTGAGTATTAGTAAAAGTAAACATTCCTCCCATTCCTTTCAAAAATGAAAATAGTCTTGTTAGAATTGCTTTCTCAAGTGGTGTTTGATCATGTTTATTTTTCTCACCATAAGCAATACAAGCTAAAATGTCATCTCTTTCTATACTAGGATATTCTTCTAAAATTGTCTCTATTGTTTCCCCTCCCGCAAGTAAATCTAAAATTAGTGATACCCAAATTCGATGACCTTTAATACAAGGTTTCCCAAAACAAATATTTGGATCAATGGAAATTCGAGAAAGTAAATTATTGGTACTCATTTTTGCCATTTCCTATTTAGTCCTTTTTACTATTTTATCTTTGGTAGTTCATTAAGGCAATAAAAAAATGTCCGTAACTCATTGCTAAAATCTAGCATAACAGCCAAAATAAAAATTAGCAATAGAAAATACCCATAAAGTACACGGACACTTTCCATGAGTCGAAAAGGTCAATCCATAACACTATCAGTATCAGAACGCGATAAAACGCAACTAGAATCGATCGCTCTTCAATTTGGGATGAAGTGGGGAGATGATCCCAATATCTCCAAACTCATCAAGGCCATAGCCCAACATGAATTAATAGTTAGTAAAAATAATGACTGGCAAGATTCACGTATCCGTGCCTTACATCGTTGTATAGGTGCATTAACGGATATCGGACAAAATGAACAGGCGGAAATTATTGCTAATTTACTACTAGAACGCAGTGAATTACCCGTACCTTTACGGAAAGAAATAGAACGGTTTTTAAATAACTCTAGTCCATCTTGGCGGTTGCAAGTAGATCACTATATTTTGCGTCAACAACCCTTTCAACTTGCTTATCAAGATGCAGCAGAACGAGTATTTAATTTTACCGTCCGTTATGCCAAAATCACGCTCCATGAAAAACGCCAATACCT
>JBJUHT010000258.1:0-5189 GCA_046070105.1 Dolichospermum sp. | reverse complement strand
TTGTCCCGTTGCTGCTGTATGTTGTTGATATAATTCTCCTACTTCTGCAAGATTAAAATTTCGCATAGTTAGAGAAGCAACTTTAATATTAAAAGGACTAGAAGTATTTAGTCGTTCACTACCTCCCGATGCTACTTTATAATCTCGCACATCTCGTAAACCAATTAATCCTACTGATGAGGGAAAATTTTCAGGACGGTTAGGAAAACCATCTCTTAACTGTCTTAAAACTGATATTAAAGTTTGATCTTGTAAAGAATCAATTTCATCTATAAATAATACTACAGGACGGTTTAAAGATGTTGCCCAAGCTGATAAAAAAGCCTTAATTCTGCTTCCTGGTTCTTCCTGTTGCCATTGTTTAACAGGTGGTTGCAATTCTTTAGGTAAACGAATATTTATTGTATTATACCAAGTTCCTAAAATGGCTAATTCTGCGGTAGTAGGATCATGATTAAATGCACTTCCTACTTCTACGGATACCATGACTGCGGCATAATTTCCGGTGTCAGTAAGTTGTTTTGCTAGGGATAACATAGCGGTGGTTTTCCCTGTTTGTCGTGGTGCATGAAGGACAAAGTAACTTTCTTGTTCAATTATCATTGATAAGTCGGGTAAACGACTTGTGGTTGAGAGTGTATAGTGGATATCGTTTTTACAAGGACCTGCAATATTAAACCAGCGAGTCATAGAATTTTGGTAATAGGTGAACTCTTTAAGTTTACACATTTATTTGGGAAAATTCTGATCTGACATTAGTTTTTATCCTTGAGAGAAGCTACAATAAATTTTAATCTCATTTAATCTCAGTCTTATAGTGATATTTATGCCAGAAGTTGCACGGTTTTACGGAATAGTTATCAAAATTTTCTTTGGGGATCATCCACCAGCACATTTCCATGCTATTTACGGTGAGTATAACGCATTAGTTGGTATTGAGTTTTTACAAATTATTGAAGGAGATTTACCACGCTGAAAAAATAGTAATAGAATGGGCTACATTGTACCAGAAAGAACTGCTCAATATGTGGAATAGCCAAGAGTTTAGTAAACTTCCACCTTTAAAATAATGGAGAGTTTTTATGAAACCTGCTCGTATTATTTCGGCTCAAGCTATTGATGATCTTATCTTAGTTGTGAAATTTACAAATAATGAAATAAGAAAATATGATATCTCTAAATTATTAGATATCCCGATGTTTTTTCCTTTAAAAAATCCGGCATTTTTTAGAAATTTTATGATTGATCCTAGTGGTTATGGGTTAGTTTGGAATGAGGATATTGATATTAGTGAATATGAACTTTGGCAAAATGGAATTAGCATAACAAATGAGGACAGCAGAAAGTAATCCGACGAGGGATAATTTAACTGCTATTTTCAATGTTTTGCGGAAAAAACTTAATGTTGATATTACAGTGAAAACGACGATGATTTACCCTTAAAATCCCATCATCTTCCACAGAAAAGCGATCGTCCTATCCCTTAGAGAAAAGGATTAATAATTTGTAATCCTTCCACTGTAAAACCGTGTTGCATATCCTCTGAATAGAGTTGATTCACATTAACTGATAGTGCGCTGGCGATAATTAAACTATCCCAAAATGAGAATAAATATTTTGTTCTTAATGTGGATGCTGTTAACAGCATATTCAAATCAAGTTCAATGATATGATGAATTTGATAAAAACCTTGAATAAGATTTTGAATTTGATTTTCTGAAAAATTTCCTTTTTTGATTAGGTTTACAGAAACTTCATTGATTACCTGGGTACTTAAATAAAGTCCTGTTTGTGTGGCTAGATGGTTAGCAATTTGATGTTTTCGGATATCTTGACTCTGATTAAGTGCATATATCCAGATATTAGAATCTAAAAAAGTTGTCATGTTTTTATTGGTTTTCGTAAATTTCTTCTCGTTTCATTGGAGTTAGTTTTTCTACATTTAAAGGATGTTCCAATAAATATTGGAGGTAATTTCCAGACTGTTCAGAAGTTTCTTGTTGAAGAGTGACTTTAACTATTTTGGGTTGTTTTAACTGTTGTTGGTACTGTTCGGGAATTTTGATCATCCCATTTTCAATAGTGGTTTGAAATTCTACAGTAATCATATCTATTTTCCTAGTGTTTGTTAGTTATATTATAGCTGACTTTATTTCCTTTGCTATTCCTAAAATTATCAAAGGGATTACTAGGTCGCGCTATCGCACTTCATCATTCTTCACAGATAAGCGATCGCTACTCTTTTATGGTATGATTACAAGTAAGGAAAAAATTAAGTTTATTTAAAATTATACTGCTTGACATAAGGTAACACATAAGTTACTATAACAGTATGTCTATAATAAAAGTGCAAGAATATATCCAAGAAGACGGTTCAAGTCCTTACCAAGAGTGGTTTGATAGTTTGGATGTCCAAGCTGCTGCAAAGGTAACAGTTGCTAAGTCTCGTTTGGAATTAGGCAATACATCAAATGTTAAATGGTTTGATGGAATTGGGGAATATAAGACTGAATGTTGATATTACAGTCAAAACGACGATGATTTAGCATTAAAAAATTACGGATGCTGGAAACTGATAACCGCGCTGTATTTTTGGAATGGTAGTTCATATTTACCAAATTGATCATTCTTTCGTGTCAGTTTGTATGCTTGCCTGATATTTTTTATTATACTATGTTACACTATAATCTACTTACTAAAGGGTTAATCAGATGGACACATTAAATCATGGTGAAATTATTGGTAATCATCATTTCCCTGATGAGGTCATTGATCATACAGCACTGAATTTCAGCGATATCAATCAAGATTTTAATTCAAGTTATTCCAGTCATGTTGAATCAATCTCTCAAGGACTTGATCAACATTCTCACGATTTTTTAAACGATTTACATTCAAACACTATTCTACATTCTGACTGCGTTTCTTTTTCTGGCACTGATTTTCAATCGAACTTTGATAATTTGCATAATTCTGTTTATATGGAAACGCCTAGTTTTGAAAGCCATTTATCCACAAGCAATTTTCATGCTGAGGTGATGCCTCGTGAGGCGACACCAGATTATGCAGGAGCGGACTATAATGAATCTTGGGCAAAACATTTCGAGGATAGAGCCGCAAGTTGGGCAAATGACGGGTCTTTTGATATGGCTGATTCATTGCAAAAAGAGGCGGACTATTACCATCAAAAAGCGGCTGAAAATCTGAATCAATCATGACATTTTTTCTGATTTTAGTATCTGCTGAATTTGATAGATTAAATTTATTTTAATAATGTCAAAATTAGCAGATTTTTTAATAGGTTTAAAGACATAAATTTTATTACTTTCTACAACTTTATTATATGTCAGATTTACCAATTCCAACACAACCAAATCAACCGAAAAAATCACCTATGACAGATATTTTTTCCAGTTTAATTTCTGGTGGCTGTCACGTAGTAGCACAAGTTGGGTTTAGAAAATTTCGAAAATCAGATGTAGGAATGGACTACAGAAAACTGCGTGACTTACTCAAAGCTGGGAAATGGAAAGAAGCAGATGAGGAAACATTAAGGGTAATGTTGTGTGTGGGAGGAACGAGGGAAGGTTGGTTAAATGTTGAGAGTTTTGATAATTTTCCCTGTGCAGACCTGCGAACAATTGACCAATTGTGGGTAAAATACAGTGATGGTAGATTTGGGTTTTCTGTTCAGAAACGAATTTATCAGGGTTTAGGGGGAACGAGAGAATATAACCAAGAAATCTGGTTGAAGTTCGGGGACAAGGTAGGATGGAGAAAAGGAGGAAGCTGGTTGTACTACAGTGATATTACTTTTGACAAGAAAGCACCCGAAGGCCACCTCCCCATTGGTTGGGATGAGTTGGGATTTCGGCTTGTTGGATGGGTGTGTGGGTCTTCTCTCGCGTCGAGACTTGTAAACTGTAACATTTAAGGGTTACAGAAAATTATTAAGTCTGAATCAGGATATCCAGGATTTACAGCAAGTAGCTTTGAGTAAGGTATAACTTATGCGAGCAAGATGCCCGCACCACAAGATTATCATTAATATCTGTACTTTGTGAATACCGGGAACTGCTGTAAGGATTTACAGGATGTTAATTTGCATCTAAATACCCCCGACTTCTGCGATAATTAATGTGATCAATGAGAAGATTATTAAAGGTTGTTGGGTATCTGACAATTAAATAAGCTTATTTATCTGGTGATTTTAACCATGTTTCTAAATCATTAATATCTGTAAAATCTAACAATGCTTCTCCCAGCTTTTCCAGTTGTTCTATATTCAAACTGTTGATATTTTGAATATAACTATCCCCCAACTTTCCAAACCGTTTAGATAATATCCTCAGCAATAAGTTTGTTGCTTCATCTTTTTTACCTTCCTGTCTACCTTCCTGTCTACCTTCTTCTATTCCCCGCTCGTAACCTATGCGCTCACCAGTGGTAATATATCTCATAGTTCGCTCCTGCTCGAATTGTTTATACTCCGACCACAATTGATTTTCCAATGGTTTTGGTAAAATCATCACCCAGTCTATAAAGCGATACAGGTTACGAATATCTTGCTCTTGTAAGCCTAAATCGTATAACCTGCGAATTAAACTGAATTTCCAGATTTTGCGTTCTTGGGGATATGAGCGTGTTTCCTGGGTTTTCAAATGTGCCATAACCACTGTAGCAAAAGGATTTTTGCTATTTTCTAACTCTTGCCACTGTTGTTGATAATCTAACAGTTTAATGCTACCAAATTCAAAATTTAACTTTGTCTGGGGATAATTGTAACCGTAATTACTTGGTCGCCATTCGCGGTTGGTGTCACATAAAATCGCCAAACTGGTTGCGGGTTGACCAAAACTGTCAAAAATGCGATAATTGTAGGTAAATATCCGTTGACTGAAATTATCTTCTTTTTTTCCCTGAATTTCTACATGGACTAATAACCACAATTGTTCGCCCTGAATTTGCCAAACTTTGACTAATTGGTCAGCATATCTCTTTCCTTGTTCGGCTTCACGGGTAATTTGTTGAAATTCTTTATCGAGAAATTCATAAGGACGTTCCCAGTTAATTAATGCCTTGGTTTCGGGAAAAAAGAATTGCATTGCTTGGGGAAAATATGCGGTGAGAATTTCTTTCCATGGACTATCAAAATCAGCCCGTTTATGAATAATATTGGTCATGAATTA
>JBJUHT010000257.1:0-3913 GCA_046070105.1 Dolichospermum sp. | reverse complement strand
TGTAGATGCTGTAGAAAAAGTTTATGGTGGTACTTTGGAATCTTGGGTAATTATTCCCCGTCCCCATGAAAACGTAGAGGCTGTATTACCAATCGCTTATACAGCAGAAGTACAACAGTATAGAGACTCCGTAGAAAATCCCATCATTGCCGCCTCTAACAGAGGTTAATTTAATACTCTATGAATGGGTAAGGGGTAAGAGGATGAATGCAGTAGTCTGAATTAATACTGAAATTGCCTATAATCAATCATGGCTACACAGATAAAAATTGCCTACGCAGGTGAGAAATTCTTGGTTTTTCGTTAGTCTGCTCAAGTGAACTTGGCTTGGGTAGTAGCGAATTATATTCGCTTTTAAAACATCCTCTAATAAACATCCAGCGGTAAAGATTGTAGAGCCGAAAATCCCTAATAGAAGAACCTCTCTACATCCTTTACCGACAATGTCTATTAAATCATCTATTCTTATCTGCGTTTATCTGCGGTCAATCACCTTAGAAATCTGATACATAATAAATTAGGAGTTATTAATTGCTGCTAAATCGCTAAATATAATTTCGAGGATAGCAATATTACTATGACAGAAAATAGTGTAAATATAGCTGAATATTGGCAACAACGACTGGCTACAGACTGTCCAGAACAAAGTCAGGTGAATAGAGAAAGTATTATTTCCTGGCTGTTAGGAACAGATTTACAGCGATTTAATTTACTTAATCCTAAGGAATTAGAAATTGCTAAACAAGCAATAGAATATCGCTGGCGAATTTTGCACAAACGCTATTTGGGAATGAGTAGAGAAAAGGCCTATTGTCAACTTATTAGTCGTTTGGGTAGCGTGGTGACGATTAGAAATAAAATTAGGTCTTGGATATCTGTAAGCAGAGATCGTCAAGTTACTGTTGTTGATATACTGCAAGAGGTGCTTCAGGAATTATTACAAAATGATTCCTATATTCAACAACAAATTAGCCAAATTAGCACAGTAACAACAGATAAAAGATTGCGAGATATGTTGTTATTTGCTAGTATTGAAGAATATTGTTTACGTCCAGTTCGGAATCAACCAATATTAATGTATAGGTTTGTTAATTACCTCCGAAAAATTCAAAAGGGAGGTTTAACACAAGTACCTACTAGTGAATTAGTGAGACTTGTTTCTGAAGAAATTATAGCCGAAAATAACGATAGTCCTGTTAGTTTAATTGATCATCAAGCGATCGCACAATATGCAGAAGTTCAATATTTAGAATCACAACGAGCTAACCGTCAACTCATACAAGAAAAATTTGCAGAATATTTATTAGCAAATATTGGAAAAATAGCTGTAGATTGGTTGCAGTTATATCTGCAAGGTAAATCTCAAGAACAAATTGCCAAACAACTTAATAAACCTATTAAAGAAATATATCGTCTCCGAGAAAAAATTAGTTATCATGCTGTACGAATTTTTGCGATTAAACGTCAACCAGAATTAGTAGATAACTGGCTTTCTACATCCTTACAAGATGATAATTTAGGCTTAACTGCAACAGAATGGCAACAACTTGAAGAACAATTAACTCCTTTAGCCCAGCAAGTTCTTAACCTACGTAAAGCTGGTAATTCCATAGAAGAAATAGCACAAAAACTACAATGTAAAACCGTTCAAATTTTAAGTGAATGGACTAAAATCTATCTAGCAGCCCAAAGCCTCAGAACTAATATTATCATCCCTAAAAGTTACAGCGGTTTCCGATCTGATGAAGTACAAATTTGAATCATGAAACTCTTGTGGTGCGGGCATCTTGCCCGCTAAATATGTACCTCATAACACCGGGAAGTGCTGTAAGAATTATTAATCACGCCCATGAAAAAATTATTAAGTTTATTAAATTGCGACTACTTTGATAATATTGATAATTTTGATAATTTTGATAAAATTACAAGTAAGTATTGAATTTGATCAAATTCTTAGGCTTTAATATATGTAAAGGCTACTTACCAAAATTGATTTATGACAACTACCATCAACCATAACCCAGATTTAGTTTCTCGCTGCATTAATGGCATTTTAGCCATTAAACCCCTAGTAAACCTGGCCAAACACCAAGCCCGACAAATGATGATTAAACGGGCAGAAAAAATAGGTGTACCCTGGACTCAGGAAGTAGAAAAACTGCAACAGCGTGACTGGGTAAAAGACTTATCAAAAGTTGAAAATCCCCAAATTAAAATTAATTACCCAGAATACTATTTGCGGCCATTTCATGCCTACGAACACGGAAATTTAAGTTGGCCAGCAGCTTTTGAATTAGAAGTAGCTGCTCGCACCGTTCATGCTAGTATCTGGACTCAGGCCGGTTCTGAAGGTGACACCAAACTGCGTCAAAGTTACCACAATATTCTCAAAGAAAAAATTGATTCCCAACCACAAAATATATTAGACTTAGGATGTGCGGTAGGATTAAGCACCTTTGCCTTACAAGCAACTTATCCCCAAGCCAAAATTACCGGTTTAGATTTATCTCCCTACTTTTTAGCTGTAGCTAATTATCGTAGTCAAGAACATCAAACTCAAATTAACTGGGTTCACGCTCAAGCAGAATCTACAGGGTTTACAAATGCTACCTTTGATTTAGTTTCCATTTTTCTGATGTGTCATGAATTACCACAATCAGCAACTCACAGAATTTTTACTGAAGCTAGACGTATCTTACGTCCAGGTGGTCACTTAGCAATTATGGACATCAACCCCAAAGCAGAAAATTACAAAAAAATGCCACCTTATATTTTAACCCTTCTCAAAAGCACCGAACCTTATTTAGACGAATATTTTAGTTTGGACATTGAACAGGCTTTAATTAAGTCCGGTTTTAACGCTCCTACTATTACTAGCAATAGTCCTCGTCATCGTACTGTAATTGCCCAAGTGAGTGGATAATTTACTAGATTAGTAATACTTTATGGGAAGTTATACCTCCCATAATATCACAACATATTAAGGAATAGGCACAGATCGCAATAACCGTTCAACTATAGTTTTAGCATTTCGTCCCCCTCTAGGAATCAGACGATGACAAAGAACGTGGGGTGCAAGAAACTTGATATCATCGGGAAGAGCATAATCTCTACCTAAAATAAAAGCCAAAGCTTGAGTAGCTTTTTGTAACGCTACTGTACCACGGGGACTAACACCCAGGGTAATTTCTTCATCTTGTCTAGTAGTTCGCACCAATTCTAAAATGTATTGTTGTAAAGATGTTGCTACTTTAACCTGGGAACAAGCTTGACGTAATTCCTGGATATCTTCTAAATTGATACAGGGCTGTAAATCAGTAATACTTAAATTTGCTTGTAAATTTTGCAGCATTTGCATTTCTTCAGATTCTGAAGGATATCCCAAGCTTAAAGACAGCATAAACCTGTCCATTTGCGCTTCTGGGAGGGGAAAAGTCCCTTGATACTCAATGGGGTTTTGGGTAGCAATGACAAAAAATGGTTGAGGAACCCGACGTGAAACACCATCAACTGTGACTTGATGTTCTTCCATGACTTCCAGTAAAGCTGACTGAGTACGGGGTGTAGCGCGGTTAATTTCGTCAGCTAATAGGACATTAGTAAATATCGGACCGGGGAGAAAGGTAAATTCACCGCTTTGAGGATTCCAAATATTTGTACCAGTGATATCCGTCGGGAGTAAGTCAGGTGTACATTGTAACCGTTGAAATTTACCATCTACGGAACGAGCTAGAGACTTGGCCAAGAGGGTTTTACCGACTCCAGGGACATCTTCTAATAAAGCATGACCACCACCAAGTAAAGCTACTATGACCAAGCGGATAGCTTCATGTTTTCCAACGATAGTACGAGCTAAATTTTGTGTTAAAGCGTCAATTTTTTCTCTCATGTAGTACCTGGGGGGGAAATGTAG
>JBJUHT010000256.1:0-3071 GCA_046070105.1 Dolichospermum sp. | reverse complement strand
TCATCTTGATGGTGTAAATTGCGTAAATTATTTAAAGCGTCATAAGTTGGTGTGGCAATGGTTCTAGGGTCAAATGTCATTTTTAATCACTCCTTTGAAAAAAACATAAAAAGGGCGATTGGAAATCGCTACTACACAGTCAAAGTTCACTTTCGTGGACTAAATATGGTGATTTAATCTGTGACGCACTCAAATTTTATAATCCTAATATAGCTAAATCTTGTGGTGCGGGCATCTTGCCCGCTAGAATTATACAAATTAAACGCACAACAGCTTATCATTCTTTTATCCATTGTTGCACAAATCCCCGTCCTAAACTTTCTTGTCCGCCAATTTGCAAAATGTCATTTTTCGCCAATAATTGTTGAAAATCTTGAGCAGATTCTTTTGATTTTCCATTAGCTTGTGATGTAATTCCCCAAGGTAAATACATTAATGTATCTGGTGGAATTGCTTCCTCATAACGGAAACCACCATTTACAGATTTATGTTCATCGAGTTTAATTTTTACTTGTCTCCATAAACTCATTTGAATTAATGTAGCACAGTGTTTATCAGGTAAAACCAATAACCGATTTATAGAAACTGTAGCATCACTTTTTGGTACAAATTGTTGTAAATTTTGTCCTGGTTGTAATTGATTTTTTGGGATAATTGCATCTTTTAAATAAACCGGAGAATTATTATTAAAGTTACAACTGTATTCTACAGGTATGGGTAATTTACCACCTTGTAAACGTTGCCAACGTTGTAATAAAAGCGGACAACTAACCCAAACTACACTATGACTTAATGATGGTACTGGCAACCATAATATAGAAGCGTCACCAATCCAAATATCACCCTGTTCTAGTTGTCCGTCTTGTAAATCAGTGCCAAATAGTTGATATTTTAGGTCTTTATCTGTAGCCAATGAACGTACTTTACCCCTGACTGTACTAGAAGGAATATAAGGTAAATTAGTATGAGATTCACGGGCAATTCCTAATAAATTACCTTCCTGAGTTATGCCACCTGTATGTAATGGTGAAAGTAGATATAAATAGATGTATTCCATTAAGATTTCTCCTCACTTTTTCCTTGATATTTAATCCACAACATTTCCGAATAACCCAATTGTCGCCAATTGTTTACACGATTATCTTCATTAGTATTAGTTCCATTCTTGTGTACTTTTTCATTATCCTGAAACAATCCTTGAGGTTTATTCAAGTAGTATAAACTTCCCGGTGGTGCGGCAAAAACCTGGGGTGCAGGAATGCTTTTTGTAATGCTTTTTGTATTGTCTTGTTTCTCCCTAATTCTACAACTAATTGGTACTGCTTTATCTGTGGACATACTCACAAAAATACCGTCTTTGAGTTTCCATTCCCAGGGATAAGGACGACATAAATTTACTCTTTGTTCAGGATTATATTTATGATGTGGTCTTTCAAAAACTCCAGGAGTAACTAAATAAGCTATTGATTTGGTATCGTCTTTAGTATCAGCTTGTTTAGTATTAGCTTGAAAATTACCATCTGAAATAGTTTTTAATTCTTGCCATTGTTCCCCCAATTCTGGACAAGATTCTACAATTACCCTGTGTCCTTCTCCTCCTAATCTAATTGTAGAAGGTGTTGTAATTTCGTGATTAATGCCTATGGCTAAACTCCAATTTTGATGTAAACGAATGGCCTTTTCTACAAAGTAACCATCGGCATCTTTAACTTGTTTTGTTCCCGGTTCAATGCTATTATGAGAACGGGTTTCTTCTTGCCAAGGTTTATCTTCGTGACTGTCTTTAATTATGTTCCAATCATTTTTATCTATTTTCCCCGTTTCTAAATATTTCTTAACAACACAATAAGGTAAATATTGTCTGAATTTTGTTTCTACTCCACTGCATTTGACAAAATCATCTTTATCATCTTCATCATCATCTTTACTATTATGAGGTCTAACTAATGGACAAGGTTGGGTTTTATCCCATAAAGCATTGTTGATATAAGATTCTGTTTCCCAAGTTAAAGGGACAAGGGGTACAGATTTCACAAAACCTAAAGGACGGGGAAGATATAGGGTATTTTTTGTGTTTTGATAACAAAGGAATGGACCGACAATTTTAAAGTCTTTCCTTTCCCCCAATATTCCCCTAAATGCACCAGCTATAGTATGACCATTAGGGGGAAATATACTACCCGCCCATGCCCTTTCCTGTGGTGAAAATGGTTTAGCATCCCTTAACATTAATATATCTAATGGTGTGAGTTTGTACCAATACATTATTTCTCACCTCCTACTTTTATATCTATATCACGGTTACGTTTGACAAATGCCGCTAGTTTTAACCAACTTTGAATTTCATTATCTAGTTGTTTGGTTTCGGTAGTAATAAACAACGCTGTGAAAAAGTCCGCTAACTGTTTTTGAAACTCTTTTTTCGCATCTTCATCATTTTGGAATTGGTCACGGCGATCGCAAAATGCCTTGGTCCAAGGTACAATAGCTTCTAAACTCGGTGCGGGGTGTTGACTCCACAAACTCGCAGCTTGTTCAAATATCGCACTTTCTAAATCATTTGTGATTAATTGTTGCCATTCAGAAAAAACATCGAATTTAGCAGTGGATTTTAAGGTATTTCCGTTTCCGTAGAGTACCCGCACTTGTACAGCGTCTTTTTTATTAAAACAGGCTTTTGTATCATGTTTTTCGGTTGGCACAAGGCAACTATGATGATATTCGTGTTTTTTCGCTGCGTCTTCCGCGTCCCAGAGACTTTCTAAAGCTATTGCTAAGGGTACAGAATGATGGGCAATTACGATACCAAAACTAATTGTAGCTTCACTTCCCATTGTAAATAATGGACGGTCAACTAATTGATCACTTTTGCCTTTAAATTTCCAATAATCACCATCATTACTAAACTCATCACGGGGGTCTTTAGCACCTTTAAAACATTGACGGATATCCCATAACCATTTATCCCATTCCCACAGATTGGTATAGGCTAAAACATCATCACCTCCACCATAAATTAATCTACCTGCATAACGGTTTTGTGTCAAATAGGGAACTAATTGATTAGAAAA
>JBJUHT010000255.1:0-3467 GCA_046070105.1 Dolichospermum sp. | reverse complement strand
CCCTAGAGAACAATGGATACTCACTCTTGTCACCTCCGCTGTTGGTGGAATTATTTGCGGTTTTGCCGCTCAACCCCGCAACGATAAACAAATAGTTGCTTGGCAATGGGCGTTAATTTTTTCACCCTTATGGGGAATGTTATTTATTGCCTTCGGTATTGCTCCAGTTATTACCCGTACAAGCGATTGGTTGCCTTTAGTTCGCAATATTTCTGCCTTTGCTATTGGTGCTTTAGTGGCTTATTTATCCCCCATGTTTAGTCGGTCTTCCTCTGGTTTTGAATCTTAGGTGCTAATTTAAAAAAAAGGGTTTAGCTGAAACAGCAAAAACCCTCACGTTCGGTCTGCTGGGGGAGGTTGAGATAAATCTTTAAATATACTGATATTATTAACACTGGTTGAAACTGATGATAAGCTGAAAACTACTATACAAGAAGTTAAATAACAATGGAATGGCACATAACTGATGCTCAAAGTTTGGCAATTATTGATAGTGAAATTGGTGATCATATTTTTTGACCAGCAGAGTATGAAATTGTTAGGCGCGTAATTTATGCTACATCTGACTTTGAGTATCAATCCTTAATCCGGTTTTCTGAACAGGCCTTGCAAGTGGGAGCAGCGTCCCTAGCTGCACGGACTACCATTGTCGTAGATGTACCAATGGTGCAAGCAAGTATAGCCTATGATATTCAAAATACATTTGCTAATCCAGTATATTGCAGCATGGAAGCACTAACACGACCCCAAAAGGAAAAAACTCGTTCGGCTTGGGGCATTGAAACCCTAGCTAGGCGTTATCCAGAGGGAATATTTGTAATTGGTCAAGCACAAACAGCATTAACCTCGCTGGTTGAATTAATTGCAGCCGAAGAAATCAGACCGGCTTTAATGGTTGCCACCCCAGCAAGTTTTATTAATTCACAAACTGCAAAAGAACGATTACAAGAGTCCTTGGTTCCTTGTATCACTATTGAAGGTCGCAAGGGTAACGCCGTTGTCGCCGCTGCCATTGTTGAAGGCTTGGTAGATTTGGCTTGGCAAGCCTATGGACAGGATAGAACTGGAGGGAGATAACGGAGAAACAGTCTTCTTGTCAGACCTAGGGATCACAGTCAATAGTGTTTGATTGTGTTCTATCCAACTTACTGCGATTCCTAGGTCGCGCTTCGCTATCCCCTACACTGGAACGATACAGCCTAACAGGTCAGCCAATTTTGGATTTGCGATTTTGGATTTTGGATTGACTCCACCCTCAAGTGTGGAGTTTGAGAATTTTAGATTGGCGTTAGCGAAGCGTAAGCAGCGCAGCGAGTATTTTGGATTAATTCCGCCCTGAAGAGGCGGGGAACCTGTACCGAAAATTCCCAATCCAAAATCTAAAATCCAAAATCTAAAATTTTTCGGTAACAACTGCACAGAAGGTTTTCCCTGCAAATGCTGCCAGTGATAGCTCAAAAATCCAATTTTTATCCACTCCTGTGCTACTTTTAGCATTAGGAAGTAAACTCAATGTTCCGCCCTCGTTCAGATAAGAACGCAACTTTTCAGTAGCCATTGCTTTAGTAGCACCAGCAGCTAAACCAAAAGCTGTGGGATCTTTAAGAATTAATGCCAAAGGATTTTTAGCATTACTATCATCTTCAAGAAAACTCTCAATTGCTGAAGATAAAGCTTCGGTAAATGTGACTTTTCCGCCTAAAGCCATTTGTTTGTTAATTAAAGTATGAGTAGCCACAAACTTTAATTGAGGAACTTTTAACTTTTGTTTGATGCCAGCAACGGTATTTTTCCCATAAGCTAAAGTGGAAACATTGCTTCCTGCGGTATCAAAAAGTTTAGCTTCATCCCCTGCATCATTCCAAATAGCAGTTTTACTACCAAAGGAGAAACCACCTGTTTCAGGATGTACTTCATTCGTGTAAATGCGGAAACTCTTACCACCTTCTAAGATAGTTCCTGGTGGGAAGGTTAAAAATTGCTTAGAACTAGCCGCAGAAGTTATTTTCCACCCAGAGATATTAGCAGGACTATTACCTAAGTTGCTAATCTCTATATATTCATCGGCTTGAGTGCGTTTAACTGCACCTTTATAAACTAATTTGGAAATAGTTACATTTGTCGTGGCAGTGATGGTAAATTCTTCCGAGTCAGTTACTAAAGGTTCGGGAGTTGGTACAGGCGCGGGAGTTGGTTGAGGTGCAGGAGTTGGTACAGGAGTTACATCAACTGGTGACACAGGCGCGGGAGTTGGTTGAGGTGCAGGAGTTGGTACAGGAGTTACATCAACTGGTGACACAGGCGCGGGAGTTGGTTGAGGTGCAGGAGTTGGTACAGGAATTACATCAACTGGTGACACAGGCGCGGGAGTTGGTTGAGGTGCAGGGGTTTTAATAAATTCAGCCGTAGCGATTAGCCCTTGTCCACTACTATGAGTAAGGATAACTTGATTAAGTGGCGAATCCGGTTGTAAATCAACAATAGAGTTACCATTATCTTGATAAATGGTTTTTACTCCTGCAAATAGAGGGTGATTTTGATTAACGGGACAATTTCCGCTAATTCCATTATATGAACCCCCATATTTTAGACCAAATGCAGCGAGAAAAGTATTCCAATTGTTGGCTTCAGTTTGTGAGCCTCCTTGACCTGTACCAGCGCAGAGATAAACTTTGCCACCATTCTTCACATAATCAATTAAGACTTGATTATTAACAGGATCGCCACCGACAAAAACAGCATCATATTGAGAAAGGGTTGCTAAATCAATGGGGATATTCATTCCTTTAGTCCAAGTATGACCTGCTTTGGTCATTGTTTGCTCTAAAGAAGATTGAGTTAAACCGAAATTATTGGAAAGTACATGAAATTTACCTTTTTCATCACCAACAAAGTATTGGGCAACATTAGTCACAAATGTGACTGTATCAGGGGCTTTTTGGAAACCTTGATTGCTTAGTGTCCATTCATCTCCATTAACAACAATTTGCCCATTTAAAGGTTTTGGCACTGGTTGGCGCACGGCTGGGTAATATGCAATACCCAAAACTGCCCCACTATTGGGTATATGTTCCCAATTACTGGTTAAGTAATTTTTTCTTGTCCATAGTTGATTATCCATGCCAATACCGACGAGATTAGCGTTAGCATTCAGTGGATTTTGACTTTGTAAATCACTCATAATTTAAGTATATTTTGGAGATAGTTAATTACATAGCATAAAACAAGCCAGAAAAGCAAGAAGTTTCCCGGTGAACTTATCTGACTTTTCCAACTTGTGCTTATCCCCTGAGATTAAACTCTATTCCCTATCCCTATGTCTTCGGTGAACGGCGGCGGGGTTTTCTTTCCTGGTTTGCACGCAAGCGCGTACTAACTTCGTTAAAAAAGTCCTTACGTACATAAGGATAATCACTTACCCATAGGTCACGACTAGGAATGTATATATCACTAAATTCTTCAATTGT
>JBJUHT010000254.1:0-4079 GCA_046070105.1 Dolichospermum sp. | reverse complement strand
TCCCATACATTGGCGCTTTGGCGCTGCTGTAATGTTGTGGTCATGTGTTTATAATTACGTTTGAGTTATGTATGTTTTGGTAGGTGTTTCTACCTTATGAACTTATATTAACCTCTATGTTGAGATTTGTAAAGGGGTTTTCGTAATATTTTTTAATATTTTTTTCAGCCAAGTGATCTTTAGAGCTATAAACTATATATAGTCAGCCTTTCGGGGATTAATCTTTTTGCTAATCAGGGGTTTGAACTTTTTACTTTCTCCTGACCTCCTAAACTGCATAATAGGGGTCTAAACCTTGTGGGGTAGGCATCTTGCCCGCCAAAGTCTGTAAATTAGCCGTGTTTTAGCTGCAACTCCTACTATATATGTCTCTATCTAGTCAGAATATTGTTACTTACAGCCCTGCTTATACTATTGTTCCCACTTATGAATGCTTTAACCGTTGTACATACTGTAATTTCCGCAGCGAACCGGCTAAAAGTTCTTGGTTGACTCTAGGGGAAGCTCAAGAAATTTTGTCACAACTAAAAAATCAAAACGTCTGTGAAATACTCATCCTCAGTGGCGAGGTACATCCTGATTCAGCAAGGCGTGAACCCTGGTTTGAGCGTATTTATGATTTGTGTTTATTAGCACTAGAAATGGGATTTTTACCCCATACCAATGTCGGTCCATTGAGTTGGGCTGAAATGCAAAAACTCAAAACTATTAATGTCTCCATGGGGTTAATGCTAGAACAGTTGACACCAAAACTATTAAATACAGTTCATCGTCACGCGCCGAGTAAATTGCCAGAAGTGCGATCGCAACAGTTACAATGGGCAGGAGAGCTAAAAATCCCCTTTACAACGGGTTTACTATTAGGAATAGGAGAAACTGAGTCAGACTGGTGGGAAACCTTAGCGGCTATTTCTGAGTCCCATAAGCTTTACCATCACATTCAAGAGGTGATTCTGCAACCTCACAGCCCGGGAAAAGTGCAAATTTTGGACGCACCACCATTTAACCCCCATAAATTACCAGAAGTCATCGCCAAAGCGCGGGAAATTTTACCCGCAGATATTACAATTCAGATTCCCCCTAACTTAGTTAAAGATGAAAATTGGTTACTTGCTTGTCTAGCCGCAGGGGCCAGGGATTTAGGGGGAATAACTCCCAAAGATGAAGTTAACCCTGATTATCCTCATTTACAAGAGCAGGAACTTAGGAATATTTTAGAACCTAATGGCTGGGAATTAGTACCGCGCTTACCAGTGTATCCCCAGTTTGATGATTGGTTGGATGCAAATTTACTACAAAAGGTAAAACAATGGCGGGGAAGATTTAAACTTCCATAAGTTCAGTAACCTACCCCTAATTCAGCAACGTCAAAAAAAATATGTAACTTTTGTGAATTTCTTGGAAAACATGGTGAAAGTGACATAGAAAATATGCTAAATAATTTAATGTCTTTACACTGTCAACTAATATGTCCACTAGTACATCCTCTCATGCGTCATTCTCCTTAAAGTTTATAGGTATAATCTCTATATTGTCATTTTTGACAGGGTTTTTATTTTTATTATTCCCTTTGGAAATTACAGATCAACTCTGGCAAATTAACCTGTATAGAAGTCTTGTAGAGCAGGGTTTTTTACCATTGCTTGGTATAGGAGCAATTGTAACTGCATTCTATATTGATAGAACTCGTGAAAGTAGTGACTCCTCATCTCCGAGTCTAAAGTTGCCAATTTTTATACTTTCTAGTTTGTTGGGACTGATGTTTTTGTTGATTTTTCCCTTGTACCTGATTAATATCAATCAAATCAAAGAACAGGGGTTAACACGGATTAACAAAGAAGCAGAACAGTTAGAAAACCAAGTTAAAAATCAATTATCGCAAATACAAAATCAACTTAGTAATGATCAGGTAAAAGCATCTGTAGAGAAACAACGTGCCGCGTTAAAAGAACAACTCAGGGATCAACTAAATGAACTAGTTGGAGATGATAAAAAGTATAATCAGGCACTTAATAACAACCAATTACCCACAGCGCAGAAAGATTTACTGAAAAAGTATAAAGGAAATCCCCAAGCTCTGGATAATTTTATCGCCCAGCAAACAGATCCTCAACAACTAGCAAACCAGAGAATAGACCAAATTCAGAGTCAAAAAGAACAACAGTTGCAAAAAACCCAAGCAGATGCCTGGAAAGAATTACGAACTGGTATTAATAGTTTATTGTTGTCAATTGGTTACACCGTGATTGGGTGGACAGGATTAAGAGGTATGGGTGCTTCCAAAAGCAGTTCCAGAGGCAGGAAATAAGTCTCATAAATCACTAATTAATAAATTGTAGCCAGATGTAACTTTGGTTAGTATCCTAACTACACGCTATTTGGTACAATATTTGGGTTGTTTAATGTCATGATTTTTATCTTTGAGTCAGTCAATAGAAACTATCAACCACGATACATTAGCTCAAGAACTAGCAACTATTCAGCAAACAGGTTCTAAGCGGATAGCTTTGCTAGGTTCTCGTCATGTGCCAATTACTCATCAGAAGCTCATTGAAATGATGGCTTATGCCCTAATTCTATCGGGCAACCGGATCATTACCTCTGGTGCTACAGGCACAAACTCTGCGGCCATTCGGGGTGCAACACAGGCTAATCCGAATTTACTGACGGTAATTCTCCCCCAAAGCTTGGAACGCCAACCCCAAGAATCACGCCAGCAATTAGAAGGGGTCATGCACCTGGTGGAAAACCCCAGCAATGATAACCTGTCCCTGGCTGAAGCAAGTTACTTATGTAACAAGGAAATTGTCTCTCGTTGTCAACAATTAATCTGCTTTGCATTTCATGATAGTCGCACTCTCTTACAAACCTGTAGTGATGCAGAAGAACAACGAAAAGTGGTAACACTTTTCTACTTTGACTAGGGTGAATCCTAACGCAAAGCTAATGATAGAGATGGAAAATAATTATTGGATAATGGGTAATGACTTGACTAAATTACCCTTTATCCAATGACAATCAATGATCAAGGTCAAACCAATTACCCTGTAAATTAATTTCATGTCTCTATTTCAATTACCAGTACCTGCTATCTTTTTAGCCTCTATCGTCGTCGCGGCTATTCTCATTTATGTACCCTATTTATTAGTAGCTTTTGCTAGAGTGCAGATAGGATATGATCTTTCTGCCCCCCGTGCCATGTTTGACAAGCTACCACCCTATGCCCAACGGGCAACATGGGCCCATGAAAACTCTTTTGAAGGATTTATGGTTTTTGCAGCGGCGGCTTTAATGGCTTATGTTACTGGGGTAAATTCTCCCCAAGGGGGGAATGCAGCGATCATCTTTATCATTGCTCGTTTGCTATACTCTATTTTCTATATTGCCAATATACCTTTGTTGAGATCACTCATGTTTGGTGTTGCTTCTTTTAGTTCTGGAACTCTGTTTTACCTCAGTCTCATGCAAATTAAATAATTAGGTAAAAGGGAATAAGGAAAATATTTATTTTTAATCTTCCCTGTTCCCTGTCCTGTTCCCCATTACCAATTACCAATTACCAATTTTATTTATGGCCTCTACTTTTTCCTTTGATATTGTCAGTGATTTTGATAGACAAGAATTAGTGAATACTATTGATCAAGTCATCAGAGATGTTAAAAGTCGTTATGATCTTAAAGACACTCAAACCACAGTGGAATTAAGCGAAGAAAAAATTACTATTGGTACTGACAGTGACTTTACTTTAGAATCTGTCCATACCATTCTGCGGGAAAAAGCCGCCAAGCGTAATCTTTCCCAAAAAATCTTTGAATTTGGTAAAATTGAATCTGCCAGCGGCAACCGTGTTAGGCAAGAAATTACTTTGAAAAAAGGTATCAGCCAAGAAATTGCTAAACAAATTTCTAAGTTAATTCGAGAGGAAATTAAGAAGGTTCAAGCATCAATTCAAGGTGACGCTGTGCGGGTGACAGCTAAATCAAAAGATGATTTACAACTTGTTATTCAACGTCTTAAACAAGAGGACTTTCCTGTTGCCTTACAATTTACAAATTATCGTTAGAAAATACAGCAGTTTC
>JBJUHT010000253.1:0-4790 GCA_046070105.1 Dolichospermum sp. | reverse complement strand
CCTTTGCATATCTTTCTCCTTTTACCGGATTTTCATAAAAAGTCACAATCTGGTATTTTACCACTTTACAGGCAATAAAAATATATTTCTGGATGGAGTTGTCGGTTGTCGGTTGTCAGTTGTCAGTTGTCAGTTGTTAGTTGTCAGTTGTCAGTTGTCAGTTGTCAGTTGTCAGTTGTCAGTTGTCAGTTGTCAGTTGTCAGTTGTCAGTTGTTAGTTGTCAGTTGTTAGTTGTCAGGAGTCAGTTGTCAGTTGTCAGTTGTCAGTTGTTTCCTATTACCCATTACCTATTACCTATTACCTATTACCTATTACCCATTACCTATTACCTATTACCCATTACCTATTACCTATTACCCATTACCTATTCCCCATTACCTATTCCCCATTACCTGTTACTGCCTTAAATAAGACACCAGTGCTTGTAAGCCTAACAAATAGCTTTGAGTGCCAAAACCACTAATTTGACCAATTACCACTGGTGCGATATAAGAATGATGACGGAAATGTTCTCGACCATAAATATTACTTAGATGTACTTCGACAGTAGGTAAATTAACAGCAGCGATCGCATCTCGTAGAGCTACACTAGTATGAGTGTAAGCTCCGGCATTAATGACAATTCCCTGATGATATCCTAATGCCCCGTGAATAGCATCTACTAGAACCCCCTCATGATTTGACTGTACGGGAAATACTTGTGTTTGTAACTCCATAGCTTTGGAATTTAACAAACGATTAATTTCTGCCAGAGTCAAAGAACCGTAAACTTCGGGTTCTCTAAGTCCTAGCAAATTTAGGTTTGGCCCGTGCAGTACAAGAATACTTAAAGCTGGTAAATTCAACTTTCACACCTTCAGGACTTTAGCGACGGCGCATAGAACGTTCGTGGACAGGAATCGGAATTAGTTCCGGTTCGGGTTCAGCCTCTGGACCTAGCAGGCTATCAATTAACTTCCGAGCTAATTCTTTCAGCTTTTCCAGTACCTTTTCTATATAATCCATTAAACTGATCGCTCCTGAGATAGTACCTCAATTTTATTTAACAGGGTGGCACAATAGGCGTATCATCGCACTTTAGCCTAGTTTGTGGTTGACAAATTCCACGAGATTTGAATTTTGTGTTTTGCCTTACTTATTAGATTATCACATCCTGAATTAGTAATGGGGTAATTGGTGATCAGGAATAGTTATTGGTCATTAGTCATGATCAAGAATTTATTCCGGCTGACTGCTGCTAAATCTAACTTGCTGCGTCTTTCTTTTTCCCTCTAGTAGTTGTTGACTTAGTTGTTTTGCGTGCAGATTTTGTAGATGCTTTAGCTGAGAGTAATTCAACAGCGGTAGACAGCGTGATATTTTCTACTGATTCACCTTCAGGAATACTAGCATTAGTTTTCCCATGTTTAATGTAAGGACCATAGGGACCATCATAAATACTAACTGGTGCATCGTCTTCTGGATGTGTACCCAATTCCCGTAAAGCTTCTTTTGACTTACTCTTAGTTGTGGAACGTCCTTTTTTTGGTTCTGCGAGTAATTCCAATGCACGATTTAGGGAAATTGTCAAGACATCATCGGTAGATTTTAGGGAACGGTAATCTTTTCCTTCCTTACCCTGGTCATGAACTACATAGGGTCCAAACCGTCCCAAACTAGCTTGGACTTTACCACCGGTTTCTGGGTGAGTTCCCAAAGCACGAGGTAGAGACAATAAACCAACGGCCATTTCGAGGGTGAGAGTTTCTGGTGTCACACCTTTGAGTAAAGAAGCTTGTTTAGGTTTAGGGTTTTCGTCGCTTTTATCGCCTAATTGAATGTAAGGACCATAAGTACCCAGTTTAATATAAATTGGTTCACCAGTTTCTGGGTGACGACCGATTTGGTCTGGTCCTGCGGTTTTTTGTTTGAGGAGAATTTCCACCTGTTGAGGGTTAAGATCAGCTGGAGTTAGGTTTTTAGGGATAGAAGCGGTAAATACTTCCTCACCATTGTTAACTTCAATGTAAGGACCATATTTACCAATACGGACTTTAGCATCTAAATTTTCTAATTCTACAGTTCTAGCTTTACTAGCGTCAATTTCGCTTTCTTGTTCCCTAACCAAAGTTTCTAAACCCTGTTCACCAAGATAAAATTCCTTTAAGTAGGGTAGCCACTGAGCCTCACCCGTGGAAATTTCATCTAGAGTCTGCTCCATTTTAGAAGTAAAACTAGGATCAACAATATCTGGAAAATGTTTTTCCAGTAAATCAGTGACAGCAAAAGCGGTAAAAGTGGGAATTAGGGCATTATTCACCAATTGGGCATAATCTTTATCAATTATCGTACCAATAATGCTGGCGTAGGTACTAGGACGACCAATACCTTCACTTTCTAAAGTTTTCACTAGAGTTGCTTCTGTATACCGGGCTGGAGGTTGGGTTTCATGGCTGACGGTTTCCAGTTCATGACATTGAGGATGATCTCCAACTTTCAAAGCAGGTAAAATTACCTCTTGATCTTCTAAAGCAGCATCAGGATCATCCGAACCTTCAACGTAGGCGCGAAGGTAGCCCGGAAAGTCTATGCGCTTACCCGAAGAACGAAAACCTGCATCTTCAACTTGTATTTGTACAGTAATTTGAGTTTGGCGAGAATCAGCCATCTGTGAAGCAACAGTGCGCTTCCAAATCAAATCATATACAGAAAATTCCCGTCCAGTCAAACCGGTTTCTTGGGGAGTGCGGAAACTGCTACCGGCGGGACGAATCGCTTCATGAGCTTCTTGTGCGCCCTTAGACTTAGTTGTGTATTGTCTAGGTTGGGGACTCAGATATTGTTTACCGTATTTTTGTTCTACACAAGCGCGGGCGGCGGATATCGCTTGATCAGATAAATGCACGGAATCTGTCCGCATATAGGTAATATACCCTTGCTCATACAAATTCTGAGCTACCCGCATTGTATCCCGTGCTGACAACCGCAATTTCCGGTTAGATTCTTGTTGTAATGTAGAAGTGGTGAACGGTGGCGCGGGTTTGCGGGTGACTGGACGTTCTTCCATATCCGTCACTGTCCAAGTTTTCCCTTCTAAACGGGCTTTTAGGGCTTCCGCTTCTTCTTCATTGAGTAAGACCACATTGCGACCTGCGGTAATCCTACCAGTTGCAGGGTCAAAATCGCTGCCTGTGGCAACTTTCGTGCCGCCAAGAGTCACCAGAACCGCGCTAAAAGGACTTTTTTCCTGCTCTAGACTAGCCTTTAAATCCCAATATGTCCCTTCATGAAAAGCTCGGCGTTGACGTTCCTTAGTTACTAATAAGCGTACTGCTACCGATTGCACTCTACCAGCGGATAATCCCCAAGCTATTTTTTTCCATAGTAGCGGAGATAGAGTATATCCTACTAATCGGTCTAAAATGCGCCGAGTTTCTTGAGCGCGGACTAACTGCTCATCAATGGTACGGCAGTCTTTCAAAGCTTTTTGAATTGCTTCCTTAGTGATTTCATGAAACACCATGCGCTTTGTCGGCACTTTCGGCTTGAGCAATTGGTATAAATGCCAACTAATACTCTCCCCTTCCCGGTCTTCGTCAGTGGCTAGAATTAGTTGAGTTACACCCTTGAGAGCTTCTTTCAACTGAGTAACAATTTTCTTTTTGTCTTTAGGGACTACATAAATCGGTTCAAAATCAGCTTCTACATTTACCCCAAGCTGCGCCCATTTTTCCCCTTTGACGGCTGCCGGAATTTCGCTGGCCGACTGGGGAAGGTCACGAACATGACCCATGGAAGCTTCTACCTGATAATCATTTGGTAGGTAGTTGCGAATAGTGCGAGCTTTTGTGGGAGATTCGACAATAACGAGAGTTGACATGGAAATTTAAAAAAATAATAGCTATGCAGCTAAATAGTTAAGTTGGATTAATTTTTGGGAAATGTCAAGACGAAATATCACTCAAGTGATTGTATGCTTACACAAACTGTCTAACATTGGGGGAATTTAATGTATGAGAATGCTAGGGACCATTGTTGAGAGTCAATTGTCAGTTATTCCATCTTTAACCTATCTAGCGCATAGTTGGCGACTATATTTTGTAAAATACCCCAGAAATTTAATAGTACAGGATTCACACTTTGGGCGGGCAAAATTAATTATATAAAAGATTTGGATTTAATGTAGAGGTTGTAAGGGTAGCGCCTCTGTGCCTACCCCGGTATTTGGGTCTACTACGGTGGGTTTGCTTCTACTTAGGTGTATAATAGTTTACAACTTGATTAAGTAGGCGGGCGTTAAAAATTGTCGTTGGGGCAAGGGAACAGGGAACAGGGAACAGGGAAAAGGTTTTCGGCAACTTTACTTTTTGTTACTTATGTCGGTTTTTTTTCCGTTCATCTACTTATAATTTGTAGTATGAATGTAGAGATTGACAGTTGTAAGTATTTGTGTCACATTATTTCCATAGGAATAAATCATCAAATCCATGAATACCGTACTCAACTCTGCCCTGACGCTGACATATAACCAACTCAGCACCTTTGCCGATTTAGACAACTTCTGGAATTTATTTGATACGGCTTTTGGGACACAATACAACCGTAGCGGTGCGGAAATTCTGCGTTTACAGTGGCTATCTGGTGATTTTAGTCAACTTCCGCAAATTGAGATTTTAGATAGTAGCATTCTTGGCAATGCCAATGGGGCTTATGCCAGTAGCAATAATCAGATTTATTTATCAGCTAATTTTGTCGCAACTTCTACAGCAGAAGCTATTAGTGCAGTTTTGTTAGAGGAAATTGGGCATTTT
>JBJUHT010000252.1:0-35464 GCA_046070105.1 Dolichospermum sp. | reverse complement strand
ATTCTACCATCCTTAGTATAAATAATCCAATCTGATATTGTTTGAATTTTTGGTAATTTGCTTTACGCCATTCTTTGACACTATTATATTTTCCGCTACCGTTCAAGTGTAACAAAGAAGAAGGCAGAATGATTATTAGTTTTATTAAAAAACTAGAAAATTAATTTTTTTCCCTGTCCCCAGTTAAGAGTTCCCTGTTCCCTTCTCTCAACTTCTCGGTTTAACATAACAAGTACCTAAGAGGATGTTTGAAAAGTTTCCGGCGATACACAAACAAAGTCCACCTGCGTGGACTAAGGTCAAATCAAGGACTCTGAACCCACGTATCCCTTACCGGACCGAAGGAATAGGTGGGTTTCGTCTGTGTAGCCGCGACTTCTACCAGGGAAGTATGAATTTAGACTTTTCAAACACCCTCTAAGAACCTAAATTCCCAAATCTAAAAGTTACAGCGATTTCCAATCATATAAGCTATATCTTAGCCCCCTCCTCGCACCCCCCTCAATCCCTGCGCTGCGGGGGGAAGAAAAGGATAAACTTTTAATATTGGAGGGGGTTGGGGGTGGGGTTCTTGTTCCGGGTTTGATGACAATTTGCTGTAAATCCCCGATTTCGTCGAAAAATCGAGGATTTAAGAAATATGATACCTGGGATTACTTCTCAGTAATATATTTTAGTAAACCTTCACAGGCATCCATCAGTAAGTCAATTACAAAATTAAAACCCTCAACTCCTCCATAATAGGGGTCTGGAACTTCCTTGAGGGTATATTCAGAGCAAAAATCACACATCAGCCTAACTCGATCATGATATTGCCCAGAACGGTCAACAGCTAGGATATCATCATAATTACTACGATCCATGGCCAAAATCAAATCAAACTCTTGAAAATCGGAGATTTGAAATTGACGCGCTCGGCCTTGGAGTTTAAATCCTAACTTATTTTCCGCTGCGGCGCTCATGCGTCTATCTGGTGCGTTACCAATATGATAATCAGCAGTCCCCGCAGAATCGCAAACAATTGTTTTAGTTAAACCCCTTTGGGAAATCAGATGATTCATAATATTTTCAGCCGACGGTGAGCGACAAATATTACCAAGGCATACAAACAGTAACTTATAAGTCATGTATTTTGATTTTTTGTGTCAGTTGCCAGTTACTTTATACCACTGACCACTGACCACTAGCTATTGACTACAATCCAGGTAACTCCAATCCACTGGTGAGATCTTCCATCCGTTCCCGCATGGTTTCGGTAGACTTTTTATAAGCATCTTTCATGGCCGCAGCGACTAAATCAGAAAGCACTTCTGCACCTTCTCCTAAAGCAGATTGGGCAATTTCCACTCGTTTGGGTTCTTGGTTACCACTGACAATCACCTTAACCAGTCCACCACCAGATTCTCCGAGAATCTCCATTTCTTCTAATTCTTCTTGAAGACGTTTTGCACCTGCTTGAACTTCCTGCGCTTTTTTAAAAGCTTCCGCTAGTTCTTTCATTTTGCCTAAGCCAAAGCCAAATCCCTGTCCTTTTCCTGTCATAACTAGTTATCCGTTGTACGATTACTGACAAATCAAATTTAATTATAGATGGGATGATTGACATACAGCAGATTCCATTGCTATAAGGTACAAATTTTAATAATAAAACTCTTGTGGGGTGGGCATCTTGCCCGCCCGTGGTGTACCTCATAACACCAGAAAGTGCTGTATCTCCTCGCGGACGAGGATTCTTTGACACTTGATTTGATCGGTGCTACCCAAAAGTAGTCTGAATCTAGTCTGGAGTGTCCGTTTATAGTCTCCCAATGCCCTGTGGCGACTATACTTAATTTACTAGAGAGCCGTCCTAGAAGCGATGCACTGAGCAGTTTAGCAAGGCTTGTATGCGATTTTTCACCTTTTCTCTATTCCCTTTAGCAAACCGCTGGAAACTCACCTAACATTTTCACTTCTGGTTCTAACCAAATTGACCACCGTTCCTGTACCTGATTTTGTACATGACGAATGAGAGAAAAAATATCGCTGGCTTTAGCTCCTCCCCGATTGACAATAAAATTAGCATGGAGTTGGGCAACTTGCGCTCCCCCTAGTTGATAGCCTTTGAGTCCAGTTTGTTCAATTAACCAACCCGCAGTATAGGGTTGAGGATTTCTAAACACACTACCACAACTGGGGTAGCTGTATGGTTGGGTGCTGAGTCGGTGTTTTTTATGGTCTTTGGTTCTATCTGTCACTACCATAGGATCTGCCCCCGGTTGCAGTTGCAAGGTCGCTTGAACTACAATCCATTTTCCGCCTTGTAGCCGTGAACTCCGATATGTATAGCCTAATTCCTCCGGGGCGAGAGTTACTAAAGTTCCATCGGGAGAAAGAACCTGAGCGCTAACTAACATATTTGCAATACAGCTACTATGCGCTCCAGCATTCATCACCACCGCACCCCCTACCGTTCCCGGAATACCCACAGCCCATTCTAATCCTTCCCATCCTAAAGCCGCAGCGTCCCATGCTAAAGCAGGAATGGGTTCTCCTGCGGATACGGTTAATTGACCTGTATTTGGATTAAAATGTTTAGAACGGAGATGACGAGTGGTAATGACTAATCCAGGTATACCGCGATCGCTCACTAACAAATTAGAACCAGCACCTAAGATTGTTATCGCTAAATGATTTTCTTTTGCAAACTCAATACTCGCTTTTAAAGCTTCTAAATTCTGCGGGGAAACATAGTATTCAGCCTCCCCCCCAACTCGATAAGAAGTAAACCCTGACAAGGAGGTATGAGTTCTTAGGGAACAATCAGTCCCCGGTAAGTAAATTGATTTATGATTATCTTCATGATCTTTAAGTGTTTGTGAAGTCAAATTGGGAAAATTATAGATTTTGCCAAGTTCCTGAGAAGTTATCATCTTTACTTTAAATTGGTGAATTTTTGACTTATGTGATTTTTTACCTGAAAAACAGTCCCGCCGCTAGATGCGGTTATCTTTCTTAGATGTAGCTTTTTACCGGTTCACTCATAGTGGTAATCAGTTCAGGAATGGTTTGATTCAAATTACCAGCACCTAAAAACAGCGCTAAATCTCCTGAACGCAGGTTTTTCAGTAAAAATTCACTAACTAAAGGTAAATTTGGCCGATAAACTACTTGAGGATTGTGTTTACTAATTGCAGCGGCTAAATCTTCTCCACTGACTTGACCCAAATCAGGTTCACCAGCACTGTAAATATCAGTTAGCACAACTAGATCAGCATGAATAAAAGACTCAGCAAACTCTTCTAAAAACGTTAATGTCCGACTATAACGATGGGGCTGAAAAATAGCCACTATCCTTTGTCCGGGTCTAGATTGAAGATTAGCTGCGGCTAGAGTAGCACGAATTTCACTAGGATGATGGGCATAATCATCTATAAAAGTCACCCCTGCCGCTTCACCTCGCAACTCAAACCTTCGTCTTGCACCTTCAAAAGTGGCAATACCTTCAGCAATTTGCCCAAATTCTAAGCCTAAGTATCTACCCACCGCCACTGCTGCTAAGGAATTGCTGAGGTTATGACGACCCAATAGTTGTATATTTAATATACCTAAAGCTTGACCTTTTTCCCACACCAAAGCTGTTGTCCCATCAGCCCGATAATTGACATCACTAACAGTATAGTCAGCACCTTGATCTGGGTCAAGACTATAGCTAATACTTGGTTTCAAGCGATGGCGCACTGTGTCACAATCAATGCTCCCTACCAAGATTTTGCAGCCTTGAGCAAAGGTTTGGAATGTATTAATTACTTCTTCTAAAGTTTCGTAATGATCAGGATGATCTAATTCAATGTTAGTAACAATACCGATCTCTGGAGCGTGTTTCACCAAAGAACCATCAGACTCATCTGCCTCTGCTACTAAATAACGGCTTTCCCCTATTCTGGCATTACCTCCCCAAGCTTTGACTTCCCCACCCACTAAAATCGTCGGATCAAGTCCAGCTTGCAATAGCATATAACCAATCATGCTACTGGTGGTGGTTTTCCCGTGAGTTCCTGCTACAGCAATACTGTAATAATCAGCAATTAAAGCAGCTAGAACATCAGAACGATGCAAAATCGGGCAACCTAATTCCAAAGCAGCTTTATATTCTAAATTATTCGCATTAATGGCCGTAGAACAAATCACTTGTGGCAGGTTGGTTTTTGCTCTAGGCGATAATACCTCATCACTAGCTACTTGAGGCAGAAAAAACTCTAAATTTTTGCCTTCTTGTTCACTAAAAATGTGAACCCCTAGAGATTCTAATTTGTGCGTAATATGATTAGGACGCAAATCTGAACCAGATATCGGTAATTGACGTTTGCTTAAAACATAAGCTATGGCAGACATTCCGATACCCCCAACGCCAATGAAATGAAATGGTCTACCACTAAAATCTACACAATTGTTCATTTTATTCTCCTCTTACACCACACCAGAACCGCATCGGACACGCATATCATAACAGGATTATGATTTTTACAGATACTAACTATCTGTATATATAGAACAAAGGTCAAATTTACTTTGAGTAATGATTAATTTTTGACCTTACCTGTCCCCTTAGTTCAATTATCCCCACCCGCAAACATTCAGTTCTAACCTGCTCATTAAGATTATTCTGAAAATTTCTGCTACATCGGGAAAGAAAACTGTGTAGATTTAAATACATTTTATTATGTTTTTTCTGTCACTAAGTAACTTAGCTTTAGTTACAGCAACTTACATCACTGGCCTAAAGCCTCTGTTGGAATTGACTATAATAATACATTGGGAATGAAATTATTCTGCAAACAGAAATCATTATTCATTATTAATCATGAGTCCCTGGTCGGAAATCTATCCCTGTCCCCTCATTTCTAACAATTTGTAAATAAATTCTGTAATTTTTTTTTAATCTCGGACTTGATCATTATCAATAGATTCCCCCTTTGCGGTATGATCATGGTCAACGATATCAACTTATAGGCATAAATACAGAGGGGAAGACACTGTGATTAGAGTTGCAATTAACGGTTTCGGGCGCATTGGACGCAACTTTGCACGCTGCTGGGTGGGCAGAGAAAATAGCAAGATCGAATTGGTTGCTATTAATGATACATCTGATCCTAGAACTAATGCTCACCTGCTTAGATACGACTCCATGCTGGGCAAATTAAAAGGTGTGGATATTGCGGCTGATGATAATTCCATCACTATTAATGGTAAAACCATTAAATGTGTATCCGATCGCAACCCAGATAATTTACCCTGGAAAGAATGGGAAATTGACCTGATTATCGAATCAACAGGTGTTTTTACCAGCAAGGAAGGGGCAATGAGGCACGTAAAAGCCGGAGCTAAAAAGGTTCTGATTACCGCCCCTGGTAAAAATGAAGATGGTACTTTTGTCGTCGGTGTTAATCATCATGATTATGACCACAGTATCCATAACATCATTAGTAATGCTAGTTGTACAACCAACTGTTTAGCTCCCATCGCTAAGGTATTAGATGAAAAATTTGGTATCATCAAAGGTCTGATGACTACTACCCATAGCTACACAGGTGACCAACGTTTATTAGACGCTTCTCACCGTGATTTGCGTCGCGCAAGAGCAGCAGCTATCAATATTGTTCCCACTTCTACGGGTGCTGCAAAAGCGGTGGCTTTGGTTCTCCCACAGTTGAAGGGTAAGCTCAATGGTGTTGCTTTGCGTGTACCTACCCCTAACGTTTCTATGGTGGATTTTGTAGTCCAAACTGAGAAGCGCACTATTGCTGAAGAGGTTAACCAAGCTCTGAAAGTTGCTTCTGAAGGTCCTCTCAAAGGTATTTTGGGTTACAGCGAATTAGAACTTGTCTCTTCTGACTATCAAGGTACAGACGAATCTTCTATTGTTGATGCCAATTTGACTATTGTTATGGGTGGTGACATCGTCAAGGTCATGGCATGGTATGACAATGAGTGGGGTTACAGTCAACGCGTTCTCGACTTGGCTGAGTTAGTAGCTGAAAAATGGGTTTAATGGTCTGTTGTTGATTGTCCGTTGTTGATTGTCCGTTGTTAATGGTCCGTTGTTAATTGTTTCAATACCACTGACAACTGACAACTGACAACTGACAACTGACAACTGACCACTGACAACTGACAACTGACAACTGACAACTGACAACTGACAACTGACAACTGACAACTGACAACTGACAACTGACAACTGACAACTGACAACTGACAACTGACAACTGACCACTGACAACTGACAACTGACAACTGACCACTGACCACTGACCACTGACAACTGACCACTGACTACTGACAAAAATGTTGAAACCCCTGACTGAGGTTAAGAACTCGGTCGGGTATTTCTGCTTTTTGATCTTCTAAAATTACTTTTGAGCCTGGGGTAATTTTACCAATTATCGCCGCACCAGTTCCCAGATGTTCTACCAATTTTAATGCTGTTTCCATTGGTAAACACAAGACTAATTCAAAATCTTCCCCACCATAAAGGGCATATTCTAAGCATTTCTCCTCTGTTAACCATCCTTCAAAGGCTGATGGTAATGGTATTTTACTAGATTCTATCACTGCACCGACCTGACTGGCTCGACAAATTTGTAATATTGCATCTGCTAAACCGTCACTACTATCCATACCAGCAATGGTAATTTGAGATTTGAAATTTGGGATTTTGTATTGGGATTCCACAATTTCCCACAAAATAGGTAAGACATCTAAGCGGGGGTTGGGGCGCTGGTGGGCGGTAATTAAAGCTGTTTTGGCTTCAGATGTGAGATTTTGACCTATTTGGGGATGTAATAGTAATTCTAAGCCTCCACGGGACGCTCCATGTACTCCTGTGAGGACAATAGCATCTCCTACCTGGGCTGTGCTACGACGAATAATCAAATTAGGGTGAGCTTGTCCAAAGGCCGTAATAGCTAAAGTAGTAATAGGCGATCGCACAATATCACCACCAACTATGGGAATATGATACTTTGCCAAGCATTCTGTCATGCCTTCATATAATCGCTCAACCCAACTGACAGTTACATCTTTGCGTAAACCTAATCCTACAGTAATACCTATAGGAGTTGCCCCCATTGCTGCTAAATCTGATAAATTCGCCGCCGCAGCCCGCCAACCAGCATCCTCAGCAGAGGTGGTAAGATTACTAAAATGTACGCCGTCAACGAGCATATCAGTGGTAACTATTAAACATTTATCGGACTCTATTGCTAATACTGCCCCATCATCACCAATCATACCAGGTGGACAAAAGCGTTGTAATTTTTCTAAAAGACCTTGTTCACCAATATCTTGAATTTGCCGGCTAGATAAATTATCATTCATATACTGATAGTGATTCGATTTGATTCATGAATTTTTCATATAGACAGGGAACAGGAAAGAAGACTTTTCAAAAATCAAATAAGTAGTCGTGCAAAATAAATTTCATAGTTAGGAGAGGGAACAGGGAACTCTTAACTGGGAACAGGTAAGTTTACAGAGATTTTTTCTTCAATGATTTTTTCTTCAATAACTATGTGCAATTAATTTTGTCTGGGTATTTACATAAACTCAAAATAGTTTTTTAGTCTATGTGAATTGGGTGTTAGTAATTTGTCTTTTGTCAAGTAAAGGAGAATCTATATCTAAAAGCCAATTTTCATCAACCAATTCCATATTTTCATTATAGATAAGAACTAACTCACCTATTTTTTGAAGAGTTGGATTTCTGAATGGGTAAGATTTATCTTCAGGTGCTAATGCAGCATGAATAGTAGCAGCAACATTAAGTAAAGTACCAATTAGAGAAAATTGGAGTGTTAGAAAGTGTTTATCTTGGGTAACACCCAAAAAACTGCTAACTAACTCTGCTTCTATGGTGTGTGGTAAGCTAATTGAGTCATAATATTCATCCTGTTCATCCCAATAACCATTAATTGTATAACAGCATTGTTCAAGATGTTTTTGAACAAGAGAATTAGTATCTAAATTTTCTAATATCTCAGTTAGATCTTGCCAGATTTGGTGATTTTTCAATTGAACTGTAGTCATAATTTATTCTGGATTAATGTTGTGTTACAAAACCAGGAAAATGTAATATACCATTAACATATTTGGCGTGAAACCGTCTATCACCACCGTTACCTAACACTTTAGACTTTAAATTATATCCTTTTTCTTGAGAATCAACAAGCCCACTACTACCCTGTGGGTGTACTAACCCTTTCGCAATTGCCTTTAAATGCTTTCCTTTACCATCATATCTTATACCTAATTTTATTTGTTCGTCGCTAAATGAAACTTGCAAATCATAAGTCGAAGAATATACAATGTCAGGTTGAATATCTTGCCAATTATTGGGTAATGGTAAAACTTCCATGATATCTAATGGTTTACGGTTCTAATAATGCCTTGATAAAATTTCTTTTAAAATCAGCGCAGGACGGTTTTTATTTCTCCATTTACTTGGGGAATAGGGGTTAATATAATATTACCTTCTTTCATAATTATTATATTCTTTAATTAATTCTAGGGTATATTCTGGTTCATCATCTCCATAACATAGATTCAAATTTTTCAAAGAAAAATATTCCCAATCGTCTTGATTTTCTGGATCATTATCTACAATAATAGGAGTAATTAACACTTTTGTTCCTTCGGGAATAGACAAGGAATCAATTAATTCTATTTTCCCATTTTTAACAACTGCTAACTGTGGTGATATCATGGTCATATTTACTATTTTTTTCTATTTTAGCATCTTTAACTTTCACAAGAAACTAAAAAGAGTAATTCCAGAAAAACCAGAATTACCCTTTTCAAAAGTTTAAGGAAAATTATGCAAAAGCAGCCATTTTCACATCGTTATTACCAAGAATTGCTTGTAATTCCTCAGCGTCCACGGTTTCCTTTTCAATTAGCATTTGAGCAATTTCATCTAAAACCTTGCGGTTATCGAGTAAAACTTCCTTAGCTCGACTGTAAGCAGTATCAACCAACTTCCGCACTTCTTCATCAATAGCAGCAGCAGTTTCTTCCGAGAAATCACGCTCAGACATAATATCTCGACCCAGGAACATATTTCCTTGTTGACGACCAAGGGCTACCGGACCCAAGCGATCGCTCATACCAAAGCGAGTTATCATTTGTTTAGCTACTCTGGCCACTTGCTGTAAGTCATTAGAAGCACCTGTCGTCACTTCCTCCTCACCAAAAATGATTTCTTCAGCGAGACGACCACCTAAAGCCACGGCCATTTGGTTTTCCAGATACGCACGGCTATATAAACCAGTGTCCATGCGGTCTTCACTAGGAGTAAACCAAGTTAAACCACCCGCTTGACCACGAGGAATAATGCTAATCTTTTGCACAGGGTCATAGTCAGGCATTAAAGCACCGACTAAAGCGTGACCTGCTTCATGGTATGCTACTAAAGTTTTCCGCTTTTCGCTCATTACCCGGTCTTTCTTTTCAGGACCTGCTAATACGCGGTCAATAGCATCATTAATTTCATCCATCGAAATTTCAGTTAAATTCCGACGTGCGGCTAAAATTGCGGCTTCATTGAGTAAATTAGATAAATCAGCGCCGGTAAAACCAGGAGTCCGACGGGCGATTTTATCCAAGTCTACATCTTTAGATAAAGTTTTACCACGGGCATGAACTCTCAATATTTCGCTTCTTCCCGCGTAGTCAGGACGGTCTACGACTACTTGACGGTCAAAACGACCGGGACGTAATAAAGCCGCGTCTAATACATCAGGACGGTTAGTAGCAGCAATAATAATAATGCCAGTGTTACCTTCAAAACCATCCATTTCCGTCAACAACTGGTTGAGGGTTTGTTCCCGTTCGTCATTACCACCACCTAAACCAGCGCCCCGTTGACGACCTACCGCGTCAATTTCATCAATAAAGACGATACAAGGAGCATTAGTTTTCGCTTGTTCAAATAAATCACGGACACGGGAAGCGCCTACACCCACAAACATTTCCACAAATTCCGAACCGGAAATTGAGAAGAAAGGAACACCAGCTTCTCCAGCTACAGCCCGTGCAAGCAGGGTTTTACCAGTACCAGGAGGTCCAACTAAAAGTACACCTTTAGGAATTTTCGCACCAATGGCGGTAAAGCGATCAGCATTCTTTAAAAAGTCTACAACTTCGTTTAGTTCTAATTTGGCTTGGTCAATACCCGCTACGTCTCCAAAGGTAACTTGGGTTTGGGGTTCCATTTGTACTCTGGCCTTAGATTTACCAAAGTTCATGGCTTGGCTACCGGGACCGCCTTGAGCGCGACGGAGCAGGAAAAATAGACCAACTAGCAGCAACACAGGGAAGAATAGGCTGCTGAGAGCCTTAAACCAAAATCCCTCGTCTGCTTGAGGTAGTACGGAAATATCAACACCTTTATCTGTGAGGGTATTGATTAAATCAGGGTCATTAACTAAAGTAACGATCTTTTTCTTTTCGTCATATTTGGGTGTTACCAGTGCTGTAGAGCGGTCGGAACTCAAACTAACTCTTTCAACCCTACCCCGTTGAACTTCTTGGATAAACTGACTGTAGCGCCATGTCTCTCTGTTTTGAGGTTGTTTGTCAAAAAATGCTGTTCCTAGCGCAATGACAACTATAAAAAGGAGCGCGTACAGCCCCGTATTTCTCCATTTTTTATTATTCACCGATGTTGTTTCTCCTGTACTTGTTTGCTGCTTATACGTAGCTTCTCTAAGGAAGAGGACATTATGATAATTATGTTAACTTATCTTAAGATATCTCAAAATAGTCCTTTTGTCATGCTAGAAATGATCTTCTCTCCTCCACAAGTCTAAAATTTCAGAATGTCGGACTTCTATTGTAATCATTCTCCACCGGACAAAGGCCAATCACCACTGACCACTAACCCATCAATCTTTTTCTGGTAATCTAATACTGTTTGTACCGTCTGGCTTAGTGACTACTTCTCCTCCCAAGGCTTCAATTTCCCGAATTGCTCGTTTGCGAGTTCTTTCATCTAGTTTATTATTTAAAACCATCGCCCATGTAGCCACTCGTGCTGATTTACTATCAGGGTTTTTACTCAAAAATTCCCCTGTTTTTTCAGAAACAAATGCTATTCGTTTACTTTCTGTATCAGTGTAAGTACTTGCCCATGCTGCGGCTTTCAGAAAAGATATTTGGGCTGCTGGAGCATCACCTAAAAATAATAACTCATCTGTACCCTTATAACGCCAGATGAAATAGGATTTTTGTGGTAATTGTGGAGATAGAGATTTTAACCCTTGTGTCATTAAAGCTATAGACTTTTCTGGGATTCCAGCGTATAAAGAGGTACTTACAGAAAGTGCTAAATAAGCTTCCAGGAAACGAGGATCATTTTCTAGAATAACCTGAAAATATTCTGGGCTGAGACCATACCCGGTTTTATCCCTAGCCTCATTATCGCCAAAGAATTGCAAAAAATCAATATATACCCAATCTGCAATTAAGTTTTTATAACTAAAACTGGGTAAATTCTGGAGTAATTTCAAACGGAGACTCTCTTTTTTGAGGTCTTTTTCCAGTGTTTCTACAGAGAGAGATTGTTTATTGATTAATAATTTTTGCATTCTTGGTATTTGCATGAAGCCAATACTGACAATACACAAACAAGCGACCAAGGGTGTGGTAATAGCTTCACGAGATAAAAACATAGTAGGGAATAAGGGAATAAGGGAATATAGGGAGGATTTTCTTCTCCTGACTTCTGTATTATTATTGCAGCAGTTTGTAACATTGTTGCGCTATTGACCAATCTTCTTGAGTTGCTACGACTAAAACGCGCACCATTGAATCAAATGTAGCAATATCAATATCAACAGGTTGTTGTTGATTTTTCTCTAAATCAATTTTCAGCCCCAAAAATGCCAAATCTTGACAAGCTGCTTGCCGTATTTCTGCTGAATTTTCCCCTATTCCAGCAGTAAAAACTAATACATCTAGTCCTGCTAAACTAGCCAGCATCGCCCCGATACCAGACCGAAGACGATGTACGTACATATCCCAAGCCAACTGGGCGCGTTTATTACCTTGTGCTTTGGCGGCTATCACATCCCTTAAATCACTTGATACTCCAGAAATACCTGCTAATCCCGAAAGTTTATTTAACATATTATCTAATTCTTCGCTAGAGTAATTATACTGTCGTGATAAGTAAATTAAAATACTTGGATCAATTGCACCACTGCGGCTACCCATCATTAAACCATCTAGGGGGGTAAATCCCATGGTTGTATCAATGCTGCAACCATTTTTGATGGCGGTTAAGGAACAACCATTACCTAAATGACAAGTAATTATCCGCAGAGAGAGTAAATCTTGACCAAGAATTTCCGCAGCCCGATGAGCGCAATACTGATGACTAATGCCATGAAAGCCATAACGACGAATACCTTTTTCTGCGAAATTATACGGAATTGGATAGATGGCTGCTGCATCTGGTAAAGTGCTATGAAATCCAGTATCAAAAACTGCGACTTGAGGAATATTCCCCAAACTTTTTTCCAGAGCTTCAATACCTGCCAAAGCGGCTGGATTGTGTGCTGGTGCTAGAATACATAAACGAGCGATCGCCTGTTTCACCTTTTCAGTAATTATTACTGCTTCTTTGTACTCTTGACCACCATGTACTATCCGATGTCCTACCACATCAATCACTGATAAATCATCAATTACCTGAGTTACACCATGTATGAGAGTAGACAACAAATAAGCAAATTGCACTTGCGGGGAATCACTGACAATAGTTTCTTGTAGAGTTGTACCGATAGCTGTTTTAACTGTAATTTCCGCCTGATTTTTGTCTTGAGTCCAGTTGATTTTCCCTTCCCAGAGGGGTTGGGGTACTAGAGGAGGAATTGTGGTTGTCATGTCATACAGACAACTCTTTTGGCTGCTAGAACCGGCATTGAGGACAAGTATTTTCATAAATTCAGATTTACGCCCTGTACTAATTTACCGCGACAAATTTAAGTTAGGAATTGATAAAAAAGCCACTTAAAGTATAAGTGACTTTTTCATAATTTCAATTTAATTCCCAGTCATTGAAAAAAGAGATTAAGTAGGTGAACGGAAAAAAACAGACATAAGTAACGAAAAGTAAAGTTGCCCAAAACCTGTTCCCAGTTACAGCAAATTCAGTTTGAGTGAGGTACACTTGATGCGGGCAAGATGCCCGCACCACAAGAGTTTTATCATTAATACAGCACTTCCCGGTGTTATGAGGTACATATTTAGCGGGCAAGATGCCCGCACTACAAGAGTTCCCTTGTCATACCGACAATTTTTAACGCCAACCTACTTATTTATCAAGACAATGGGGAATACCTAACACTGCACAAGGGAAATTTTTACCTAATGTTTCAATCAGGGGATGGTCATTATATTTGCAGCCTAAAAAGAGAATATCAGCAGTTTCTAATTGGACAACTTTTTTAAGTTCTTTAGCAACATTACCAAAGCGCAAATGAGAACTAAATGAACCTTGCCATTCTTCAGCCAGAGTTTTTGCTTGCCAAATAATTCTATCTGCTTCCTGGAGAGAAGTTCGAGATTCTCTTGCTAACTGCGGTAAAATTGCTGTTGCTTTTGAGTGATTTAATTCCAGTGCAACTGACTTTGATATATTCGCCAATTGATATTCTAATTGAGCTTGATTTTCAGGAACTTTGAAGATGTCAGGAGATTGATAATTCAAGTTTTCTTCTACTACATAAACAGCTTGAACTGTAACTTGATAGTTAGTAGCTAAAGTCGTTTGGTGGGCAATCCAAAAAGCAATATCTAAGGCTGTATGACTTTGAGGAGAACCATTATAAGCGACAATGAGATTAGCTGATTTCGCCTTTGAACCTTTTTTAGAACATGATTTTTGAGTTCCTGGCAGTAAAACCATTTGTTCAATTAGGTAATCACGACCGATAGCACTTTGTAAACGTGCCAATATTGGTTTAATTTTCACAGTTTTAACTTCTCTCCCTTGAAACACTTGACCAATGAGAAGCGGGGATGACAATTTTAAATTTTAGATTTATCTGTAATCTAAAATTTAGAATTTATTAAGGAAGACCCAATCATAACTGGTATTACAGCCAAGATTTTGGGAGTTCCTTCCATTGCTGACGGAGTTAGCTGACGGGCTAAGACTGGAAGGTGTCTCTCATAAGATTAGCCCCAAATACTTGGTTCCTCCGCTCCAAATTCAGTTTTGATGAATTTGAATTAAGCTACCCACTAAAAATATAGTGATAGTATTACACTAGATTGAGATAAAGTCAAGTTTAAGAATATTGAGTATATGCTTGTATTTAAGAGCTTGATTTATAATTTTTTCTAATTTTCCTGATATTTAATGATTTAAACTATTTTGATCTAGCCAAAATTCACAAGTTATAATTTAGCCATAATTGGTGATTAAACCCACATTTCGCATCATTGGGAACTGGAAATTTTATCAAAGTAATTTAGATTGACTGAGATTATCCTGTGCTGCTCCCTGTGCAAATTGCTTAGAGGATGTTTTAAAAGTGTATCTCATATCTGTAATTCCTCAAGCATTTTCCAAAGATTCTGCTTTTAAATAACGTTGATTTATTCGACTATCATCAAAAACTAAAAACAGATGTAGAGACGTTCCATGGAACATCTCTACAGGGGTTTCAAAGCACCAACATTTATTAAGCGGTGACTTTCTGACTTTCCAAACGAGTCAATCTTTCAGCTAATAGTTGTTCCAAGGAAATTAAGGCCTTGGTAAAACCATCAATACCTTCTGCTAGTTTATCAGAAGCCATGCGATCGCCATTGTGCATTTGTTCAAAAGTCGCTTGATCAATGAAAATTTTCTCAATTGATAAATCTGCTACCTTTGCCGGATCAAGTTTCCTGGGTAATTCCCCTACAGTATTTTGCAATTCCGCCAACAAACCGGGAGAAATAGTTAACAAATCGCAACCAGCTAATTCAGTAATCTCGCCCATATTACGGAAACTAGCACCCATCACCTCAGTCTTATAACCGAACTTTTTAAAGTAGTTATAAATGGTGGTGACAGATAATACACCTGGATCTTCCGCTGCGGGATAGCTATTCCGGCCAGTATCCTTCTTATACCAGTCAAGAATACGACCAACGAAAGGAGAAATCAAAGTGACACCAGCTTCCGCACAGGCGATCGCTTGATGCAGACCAAACAGTAAAGTTAAGTTACAGTGAATACCTTCTTTTTCCAAAATTTCCGCAGCCTTAATACCTTCCCAAGTAGCTGCAATCTTAATCAAAACCCGCTCTTTGCCAACACCAGCGGCTTGATACTGACTAATCAAATCCCGGGCTTTTGCTACAGTAGCATCTGTATCATAAGATAACCGCGCATCTACCTCCGTAGATACACGACCGGGGATAATTTGCAAGATCTTTAATCCAAAGGATACCGCCAACCGTTCAAAAGCCAGAGATACCACCTGTGCTTGACTAGCACTTATACCAGCATCTTTTTTAGCTTTGAGTAGCGTTTGATCAACTATATCCTGATATTCTGGCATTTGTGCCGCAGCAGTAATCAGTGAGGGATTAGTAGTAGCATCTTGAGGTGTAAACTTTTCAATTGCTTGAATGTCTCCAGTATCCGCTACCACAACGGTCACTGCCCGTAGTGCTTCTAGTAAGTTTTTAGGCATAACATACTCCAATGTCAATGGTCAGTAGTCAGTGGTCAAGGAACAGGGAACAAGGAACAAGGGAATTAAGGAATTAGGGAGTCCGAATTTTCCCAATTACCACAATTACCAACTACCCATTTTAGATGTGTCATGGCATAATTGGCTGTCCAATAGAATGCACTTTAATTAAATTGGTTGTTCCAGGTGTACCAATAGGAACACCAGAGGTAATCACAACCTTATCCCCTTCCTTAACTAAACCACTATTGACAACTGTGTCTACCACATTAATAAACATTTCTTCGGCATTGCTAACAGGTTGAATGAGTAGGGGTTCTACACCCCAGGATAAAGCTAATTGACGGTAAGTGGTACAATCAGAGGTAAGAGCAATAATCGGTGTGCTGGGACGGTATTTAGAAACCAGTTTGGCTGTACTTCCCGATGTAGTATTACACAAAATTGCTTTAGCACCAGTTTCATAAGCAATGCGACATACCGCTTGAGATACTGATTCTGTCACTGTCAAACTACCGGCTGTCGGCACCCAAGAATGTCTATTTCCCTCTTGTAATGCTGTTTCTGTTTGTAGTGCAATATTGTGCATCGTTTGCACCGCAGCAATAGGATATTCACCCATGGCTGTTTCTCCAGATAACATCACCGCATCTGTGCCATCTAAAATAGAATTAGCAACATCTGTAGCTTCAGCGCGAGTAGGATCTGGCGCACTAATCATTGATTCTAACATTTGCGTAGCTGTAATTACTGGTTTACCAGCTTGATTACAACGACGCGCAATTTCTTTTTGAATTAGCGGAACTTGATAAATAGGTACTTCTACCCCTAGATCACCACGAGCAATCATAATTCCATCAGCAACTTCTAAAATAGCATCTAATTGTTCTACCGCTTCTGCTCTTTCTATTTTAGCAATTAGACGAATTTTTGAACCAGCACCTTCAATCATTCTCCTTGCAGGTTCGAGGTCTTGAGGAGAGCGCACAAAAGAAACCGCCACCCAGTCTACACCTAATTGTATTCCAAATCGCAAATCCATTAGATCTTTTTCGGTAATCGAACTTAGAGGTAAAGGAGTTGCGGGTAAATTTACACCTTTATGAGAAGAAACCAAACCCCCAATATTAACATGAGCGCGAATTTTATCAGCGTCACGACTTGTAACAGTTAATTTTACTCGACCATCATTAATTAAAATTGATTCACCACATCGCATCATAGCGAATAAAGTTGGTAGCGGTAAAGGTAACTCATCAACATTTTCACCTTTTTCTTGTAAAAGAAATGTCACCTCACTACCAGCCTCTAACATTAACCCTTCTGGTGGCAATTTTCCTAAACGAATTTTTGGACCACACAAATCTTGCATTATAGCAATAGGTTTGTTTAAGTCATTGCCAATACGCCGTAAATTGTGAAAAACTTGACTATGAGCTTCATAAGCACCATGAGAAAAATTTAACCGCGCCATATTCATTCCTGCTTTAACTATAGCTTCTAATTTTTCAGGTGAAGATGTAGCAGGTCCAATAGTACAAACAATTTTAGTGCGACGCATAATTGTATAAGAAATAATGGTAAAGCAGCACACCCCATTAAGCCCTTATTTAAAACAATTAACAATGGATAGGCAAACAAAACTAATTGATAGTCAACAATTAACAATGTATAGTTAACAATTAAAAATTAATTGTTACAAATTAACAATGTATAATTATCTAGATTAATTGTTCTTTTTTCGCCATTAACAAGATTAAATCAACAACACGGTTAGAATAACCCCATTCATTATCATACCAAGACACAACCTTAAAGAAATTAGAATTGAGTTCAATTCCTGCCTTAGCATCAAAAATGCTAGAATGACAATCACCCTGAAAATCTGTAGATACTACCTCTTCATCTGTGTAACCTAACACACCAATTAAATTACCTTCCGCAGCTTTTTTCATTGCTACACAAATTTCTTTATAAGAAGTAGCTTTAGTAGTTTTAAAAGTTAAATCAACTACAGAAACATCAGGAGTAGGAACTCTAAAAGCCATACCAGTTAATTTACCCTTTAATTCTGGCAATACTAAAGCCACCGCTTTAGCAGCCCCCGTAGCTGAAGGAATAATATTTTGAGACGCACCTCGTCCACCACGCCAATCTTTACGACTAGGACCATCTACTGTAGGCTGAGTTGCAGTTATAGCGTGAACCGTAGTCATTAAACCTTCAGCTAAACCGAAATTATCATTAATAACCTTAGCAATAGGTGCTAAACAATTTGTAGTACAACTAGCATTGGAAACAATTAAATCTTTAGCGGGATCAAATAAGTGATGATTTACACCCATCACTATGGTTTTTATTTTTTCCGCTTCCTTTGTTGGTGCAGAAATTACAACCCGTTTTGCACCAGCTTGAAGATGATTTTCAGCCCCAGCATAATCAGTAAAAAGTCCTGTAGATTCAACAACATAATCTACACCAAATTTACCCCAAGGTAGTTCCGCCGGATTTCGCATAGATACACAAGGGATAAAATGACCGTCAATAATAATACCGTCTTCCTTAGCTTCAATTTGACTTTTTGATCTACCGTGAGTAGAATCATACTTGAGAAGATACGCAAGATTATCAGGAGGAACTAAATCATTAATTCCTACAAACTCAATATCAGGGTTATTTAAACCAGCGCGTAGCACAAGTCTACCAATACGACCAAATCCATTAATACCAACTTTTAACTTAGCCAAAATTAAACCTCCTGTATTAGAAACTTCAGCAATAACTGGCCGGGTTAATTCTAGTCCGACTTAGTTAAGTCTTACAGTTACAAAAGGCATAAAGTTGATTTAACTGGCATATTTTAAGGTTTAATTATTAGTCATTGATTATTTGCATGATCCGATACATTATTTACAGCACTTACCGATAAGTGGATACAAAATCACCCCACCCCGCAAGCAGGGAGGGGCTATGATGTACTTTATAACAAAGGAATCTGCTGTAAATATCTGTATATTTGTTATGACTTACCGAAAATACCTCTAAAACCCTCTGATCTTCGTTTTCTTCGTTCCTTCGTGGTTAATTGCTTCCTGAATTGTGAGTAAGTCTTACAGCAAGTTTAGCTTTAGTGAGGTACATATTATGCGGACAAGATACCCACACCACAAGAGTTTTATCACTAATATTTGTACTTTATAACAGCGGTAACTGCTGTATGTATATTAAATTAATATTTCACATTTTCCCTAACTTCCAATTTTCACCACCGGGTAACTGAACTAAAAGGTCAGCAATAGCTTTTGGTAAATCTTTAATAGAATATACATAAGTCAATTCCAAAAATTCCCTAGCGATAGAAATTACCTCTATTCTATTGACCAATTCCGCCAATTGAAATTCATTATACATCCCACCGAAAACTTCTAAACTAGCATCAGCTATAGCTAATTCAATTTCATCTTCTAACCAACTATCCCATTCATTTTGATTGATATAATAGGATTTTTTATTTTCTTTGAGATTTATTTTTTTAATTTCTACTAATGAATTGCGAATGGAAGCAACCCAGGAATTAGTTAATCGTTGTTCTATTTGGTTTTTAATTAAATGAATTAACAAAATTCTCAAAAATGCTTGAATATTTCGTAAAATAGCTTGTTTACTCATCCCCTCTAATTCATCAACAATAGCTAAAGCATCGCTGTAACGTTGTTCTAAGATACTATTTCTGAGGTCTATTAATTCCTGTGTCATATTGATTACCTTTTCCCTAATTTCCAATCTTCACCACCGGGTAAATTACCTAAATAATCATCAATAATATCTGGTAATTCTCTAATTTGATAATTATAAGTCAAGTTAATTAATTCAGTTGCAGTTAATATTAATTGTGGTTTATTTAACATTTGGGAAAGTTGCTGACGCTTAAATTTTCCACTCATGACTTCTAAACTAGCGTCAGCTATTGCTAATTCAATTTCATCCTCTAACCAACTATCCCATTCATTTTGATTGATATAATAGGATTTTTTATTTTCTTTGAGATTAATATCTTGAATTTCTATTAATGAATTACGAATAGAAGCAACCCAAGAATTTGTTAATCTTTTCTCAATTTGATTTTTAATCAAATGAATTAACAACACTTTTAAAAAAGATTTAATTTGTCGTAATATGGCTTTTTTACTCATCCCCTCTAATTCATCAACAATAGCTAAAGCATCGCTGTAACGTTGTTCTAAGATACTATTTCTGAGGTCTATTAATTCCTGTGTCATATTGATTACCTTTTCCCTAATTTCCAATCTTTACCACCGGGTAAATTACCTAAATAATCATCAATAATATCTGGTAATTCTCTAATTTGATAATTATAAGTCAAGTTAATTAATTCAGTTGCAGTTAATATTAATTGTGGTTTATTTAACATTTGGGAAAGTTGTTGTCTTTGCAATTTTCCATTCATTATTTCTAAACTTGCAGGACGAATTGCTGACTCTATAGCATCTTCTAATATTTCTACCCATTCATTAATACTCAGATAGTAAGATTTTTTATTTTCTTTCAAATTCAATTTCTTAATTTCTAAAATTGAACTTTCAATTGATGCAGCCCAAGAATTACTTAACCGCTGTTCCACTTGATTTTTAATCAAATGAATCATCAATCTTACTAAAAATGATTCAATATTCCTTAAAATCGCTTGTTTACTCATCCCCTCTAATTCATCAACAATAGCTAAAGCGTCGGTGTAACGTTGTTCTAAGATACTATTTCTGAGGTCTATTAATTCCTGTGTCATATTGATTACCTCAAGTTGAAAATTTACTAAATAAACTTCTACTTCTAGTATAAACTAGCATTAAGCAATTTTTTGATAAACAACATTAATTTTAGGTTGAGATGTTTCTGTTTCTTGAGTATCAAATAAATTAGCGTCAACTTCAATATAATCATTCAAAATATGAACAGGTAATAATTCTGTTAAACCGAAAATGTCTACAGAATAACCATCTCTGATAAAAATAGTAATAATTTCTTGAGTATTTTTAATTAAAGTTGCTTCTAAATCTATAATTTCTCCTTCTTCTTGCAAAAGTTGTAAAAAATCTGAAGCAGAAATGGTGATATTTTCTTGATTATTCAAAATAGATGTTAAACTATTTCCTAATAATCCTGTAGCATCTATTTCAGTAATTAGCCATTGTGATTGAGGATAGTTTCTAGCTAGATCATCAACAATAAAATAAACACGATTTTCTATTTTTTCTTCTGGTTGAATAACTAGGGTAAAAGCCGAATTTCCTCTTTTTTGTTCATAACCGGGATGACGTGCTTGAGATAGGTCTAAAAACTCAGTGATATCTTCATCATTATCAAATTTAGTATCAAAATTTTTCGCTTTCATATTATCACTCATCCATTAAATCAGCAATTAGATGGTCATAAATATCTTGCCACAGGGTTAAATGTTGTTGAAAATTGAGAATGACAGCGATTTTTTGACCTTGACTATCAGTTAAAAACTGAATATTTTCCAGTTCTGGATATTGGTTAATGACTGTTTCCCAAAGTTGTTGATGGGGTTGTAGGTCTATAAATACTCCTGTTCTTCTATTTTTTTGGTCTGTTAAAAATTGAATACCTGGTAATTTAGGTAAGTTATTATTTTGATATGCTTGATGATATTTACCTCTCACTCCTTGACTGAAATCATATTCATCTAACATTTCAGTATCTTGTGGTTGATTAATCTTGGTTTTGTTCATAATCTTGCCTTTCTCTATTAGTTGCTTGACGTGCGCTGATAATACGAGTATTATAATCTCTTTCTGTGTGAACAACCACTAACAAACGATATCTATCAGAATAGCCGATAGTGATAAAGCGATCTTCCTCTTGGGAATGTAAATTATCATAGTTGGTAATGGCTAATGGATCACTAAAAACGGTAGCTGCTTCGATAAAGGAAATACCATGTTTTTGATAATTACTTTTGGCTTTTTCTTTATCCCAATCAAATTTAATTGTCATCTGTAATTAATCAGAAATTTTCAGCATTTTAATAAACTATCTTCCCTGTTTTATCTATTAAGTGATCTTTACCATTAATAGTTACTTTTGCTAATCCTTCAGAAAAGCACATGGCATCACTAAACTGACAAGGAATAACTATTTGACCGATGGTATTAATATACCCCCATTTATCGCCAAATAAAAATCTTGCCCTTCCTGAAAATAGGCGTATAATTTAGGAATTTGATTGTGATTTTGTCCTAATTTATATAATGTTTTTGCTTCCTGTTCAAATAAACGAATTGTATTTCACTCAACCCAGAATGACTCAATTATTAATATGGCCAAGTCCAATCACGAATTTCTGGCATATCTTCACCGTGTTTCTGGATATAATGCTGATGTGAAATCAACTTATCTTGCAATTTTTGTTTAACATGAGCTGCTTGATAACCTAATTTTGGTACACGGTCAATAACATCTATAACTAAATGAAATCTATCTAAATCATTCATGACCACCATATCAAAAGGTGTGGTTGTTGTTCCTTCTTCCTTATAACCACGGACGTGAATATTTTCATGATTTGTATGCCGATAAGTGAGACGATGAATTAACCAAGGATAACCATGAAATGCAAAGATAACTGGTTTGTCAGTTGTGAAAATTGTATCAAAGTCTTTATTACTTAAACCGTGAGGATGTTCGCTTTTTGGTTGTAGTGTCATTAAATCAACAACATTGACAACTCGCACTTTTAAATCTGGGAAATTTTGACGTAAAATATCCACTGCTGCTAAGGTTTCCAAAGTGGGAATATCCCCAGCACAAGCCATAACTACATCTGGTTCACTGTTTTGGTCATTACTCGCCCATTCCCAAATTCCTAAACCTTTAGTAGTGTGTTTAATAGCTGAATCTATATCTAAATATTGTAGTGCGGGTTGTTTACCTGCTACAATCACATTGACATAATTACGACTTTTTAAACAATGGTTAGTTACTGATAGTAAAGTGTTAGCATCTGGAGGAAGATAAACACGAATGATCTCGGATTTTTTATTAATTACATGATCAATAAAACCAGGATCTTGGTGAGAAAAACCGTTATGATCTTGTCGCCAAACATGAGAAGTCAGAAGATAATTTAAAGATGCAATTGGTCTTCTCCAGGTAATATGACGAGTTGTTTTCAACCATTTAGCGTGTTGGTTGAACATTGAATCAATAATGTGAATAAAGGCTTCATAGCAGGAGAAAAAACCATGACGACCTGTTAACAAATATCCCTCTAACCACCCTTGACAATTGGTTTCGCTGAGGACTTCCATAACTCGACCGTCGGGAGATAAATGGTCATCTTCGGGGAGAATTTCCCCATCCCAAGCGCGATTTGTCACTTCAAATAAAGGATCTAGACGATTGGATGCCGTTTCGTCAGGACCAAAAACGCGGAAGTTGCGGCTTTCGTCGTTGAGTTTCATGATGTCACGCAGAAACTTGCCAGTAACTTTTGTTGCTTCAGCGTTAATTGTCCCTGGTTTATGTATTTCTACGGCATAGCTAGTAAAATCAGGCATTCTCAAGTCACGCAGTAAAATTCCGCCATTTGCGTGGGGGTTGTCTCCCATGCGACGCTGACCTTTAGGGGCTAATTCTGTCAGTTCGGGAATCAGTTGACCATTGGTATCAAATAGTTCTTCTGGTTTGTAGCTTTTGAGCCAATCTTCTAATAGTTGCAGATGTTCCGGTTTACCAGCTATATCACTAAAAGGGACTTGGTGCGATCGCCAATAACCTTCTGTTTTCTTCCCGTCTACTTCCTTGGGACCTGTCCAACCTTTAGGAGTGCGGAGGATAATCATCGGCCATTGTGGTCTTTTTTGAAACCCATGTACCCGTGCTTCCCGTTGAATACCCTGGATTTCAGGAATGATTGTATCTAATACTGCTGCCATCTGTCGGTGAACATCCATAGGATCTGCACCTTCGACAAAGTAAGGTTTATAACCATAGCCGATAAATAGACTTTCTAACTCTGCATCAGGTATCCGTGCTAATACTGTAGGGTTAGCAATTTTGTAACCATTCAAATGTAAAATTGGTAACACCGCACCATCAGTGACCGGATTAATAAATTTGTTAGAATGCCAACTAGTAGCTAAAGCTCCAGTTTCCGCTTCTCCGTCACCCACAACCGCAGCTACAATTAAATCAGGGTTGTCAAATACCGCACCATAAGCGTGAACTAAAGCATAGCCTAATTCTCCCCCTTCATGGATAGAACCGGGGGTTTCAGGAGCGACGTGACTAGGAATACCACCAGGAAAGGAAAATTGCTTAAATAATTTTTGCATTCCTTCAGCATCTTGAGAGATATTAGGGTAATATTCACTATATGTTCCTTCTAAGTATGTATGGGCAACCAGTCCCGGTCCACCATGTCCTGGTCCAGCGATATAAATGGCGTTAAGGTCGTATTTTTTGATAACTCGGTTCAAATGGACATAAATCAAATTTAGTCCTGGAGTAGTCCCCCAATGTCCCAATAATCTTGGTTTGACGTGTTCTTGTTTCAGGGGTTCTCTCAATAAAGGATTATCAAGTAAGTATATTTGTCCAACAGAAAGGTAGTTAGCAGCACGCCAATAAGCATTAATTCCCTTGATTTCCGTCTCTGTCAACGGCCGAGGTGAGGTTGTAGTTATTAGTGTCATTATCAACTCCAAAAAGGTATTTGCACCGAACAGGCTTATTGTAACTCAATAGGGGACAACTTACTTAATAAGTTGTGTATAATCAGCACTGAATCACTCTAATTATTACATACAATGGCAGCAGTGATTATTTTTAGTATTTTTAGTACCCAGAAGGAAAAACGATATTATATTCGGAAAAGTGATCAACATCTCATAAGTTTCTCCCCTCGAAAATAGACATGATCAACAAGAATTAGAAAAAAGTTAGGGAACGCCAAATATACGTTCTCTAACTAATAAAACCTAATTTCTCAGTTGTACAGGCATGGCTAAATAAGTCATTTTAAAACCACTCAAGGGAGTGAAAATAACCGGGGTTAAGTTTTGATTTAATTGCATTTGAATCTCTGAAGATGGTAGTTCTTTCAGTCCTTCCATGAGATATTTGACATTAAAAGCAACGTCTATATCTTCTCCAGAAATTTGCGCTGGAATTGATTCTGTGCCACTACCTACATCTTGCGCTTCACAAGATAAAGTAATTTCTTGATTAGCATGATCAATGCTAACTTTGACAATATTATTTTTCTGGTCTGCTAACACAGCAATTCGTTCTAAAGTGCTGATAAATTGCTTTCTTTCTAATGTTACTTGTCGCTCAAATTGTCGGGGAATTAATTGTCGGTAAGCGGGATATTGTCCTTCTAATGTCCGACTTGTTAAGCGTTGAGATGCCCAAGCGAATACAACTTGACCTTGATCAAGATATACATCTACTGTTTCTTCAGATGCGGAATTATGCCCTAACATCCTTTGTAGTTCCCGTAATGCTTTCGCTGGTACTGTCACTTCTACCTGTTCGCTACCCTCAACATAACGCTCATTTGTAGTTTCTAATACCGCTAAACGGTGTCCATCAGTTGCAGCAAATTCTAATGTATCCTCTTTTAGTGTTAAATGTACACCTGTGAGAACCTGCTTAGTTTCATCTGAACTAGTAGCAAACAAAGAACCTTTTAAACCTTCAATAAGTGCTGAAGTTGTAATTGTAATTGCTTCTGCGTTTTCAATTACAGGTAATTCGGGAAATTCTTCCGCACCCATAGCCCGTACTTGATAACGTCCACTTTTAGGCCTTAGTGTGACAAGTATACCTTCTCCACTACTATCTCCTTGATCATCAAGGGTAATTTCCCCTTCTGGTAAACGCGAAGTAATATCTACAAGTAGTTTAGCTGGGAGCGCAATTTCCCCACCTTCTAATACCTCAGCACTAAAAGTAGTGCGGATACCTAGACTCAAATCAAAGGCTGTTAAACTAACTTGATTAGTTTGGGCATCGGCCTGTAATAATATATTAGCAAGCACCGGGTGAGTTGGTCGAGATGGCACTGCACGGCTGACAAGGGAAAGATTACTACTGAGATCACTTTGAGAACAAATTAATTTCATCTTTAAATTCAATAATGGGGGAATTGGTTATTGTAATTGATAATGGATAGGTATTCACCAATGTTACCATTACTACGTGATTTTAATTGCTTAAAGCTTTAATGAACCGCCCTAAACTTTTCAAGACACTGGGCTTTTTACCAGGTCTCCCCTCGTCAGTGTTTTCCCCCTGTCCTCTAGTCAGAATTGTGTCTAATTCGTCACCAGATGGTTTTTTAGGGAGTTCCGCAACTTTTTGATATTCACCCTTGGTTTCTAACCATACTTCCCATTGTCCAGGGTAACACCGAAATAAAGCAGATTGATCATCTACAGCACGGATATAGTAACACGATTCAATGGTACTAATAAAGCGACGACGGGTTTCTCTAGCTGTATAACCAATACCGACGATACTAGAATCTTCCAGTCGGGGAATAAGCATAATTACTGGGCGTTCCCCTATGATTTCGCACAGCTTTTCTAATTGTGGTACTTCTACGGAAGTTGGCGCAATAAACAGGAAAATTTGATCATCTGACTGAATTTTTGCTTCTAAGGAAGCAGCCCTACCTGTACCGATATCTAAAATTTTCTCACGTACAAGATCAATACCTAAGTCAGACTCCGCTGATGTCCAGTCACGACGAGCTAAAGCAGCCGCACCCGCGTCAGCAAAAAAGATTTTCAGACCGGATTTATATTCAGTAAATAAAGGGAGAAACTGTTCTGCGACTGTCATAAATTTGAGTTCTGGAAATAATAACTCAACTTGAATCCGCATTATACCATCAGCTACAGCTGATTTTACCGCTGCACAGGACTGAGCGATCGCATCTTCTAGAGTTTTAGGTAGTTCAGCCATAGTTTACAAAGTCGCTGGGTTAGGTTAATATCAATTCTCTCACTTAGGGGACTGAGATCGCGCCCTAAGCATTCCGCAAAACCTGTTTTAAAACCATTGCTGTCCAGTCAATATCCGCTGCTGTCGTTTGTTTTCCTAAAGTTAATCTAATTCCCCCCAAAGCCGCTTTTTCAGAATAGCCCATTGCTAATAAAATCGGACTGGGGCTTAACTTTCCGCTGTGACAAGCAGCACCAGCACTAATAGCGATACCTGCTAAATTTAACTGACGCACCAAAGTTTTTCCACTGATTTTTTCCCCGTCCGCAGTCGCTAAATAAAAGCTCAGATGGTGGGGTAATCGGTTAATTCTGTCTCCTGTGGGTATTAAACTGGGAATATCTGCCAGAATAGCAAATAAGCGATCGCGTAATTCCATTAATCTCACCCTTTCCGTCTCTAATTCCCGTGCTGCTAACTCCGCAGCTACCCCAAACCCAGCAATAGCAGGGGTTGCTTGCGTCCCTGAACGCACTCCAGCCTCCTGTCCACCCCCAGCCAACAACGGTTTTAATTTCACCCCCGGACGTACATATAAAGCCCCCGCCCCCAAGCCACCATATAATTTATGACTAGATATACTCAGTAAATCTATCGGTAAATTCTGTACATCTATCGGTAAACGTCCAGCAACTTGCACTGCATCAGTATGAAATAAAGCGCCATGTATTTCAGTTATTTTACTTAATTCAGCAATGGGTTGGACTGTTCCTACCTCACTTTGTCCATAAATCACAGATACTAACACTGTATTATCTCGCAATGTAGCTTTTAGCTCTTGGGGGTTGACTCTTCCTTGATAATTGACACCCAAACGGGTAATTTCCCAACCCCAATTTTCCAGCATTTTTACTGGTTCAGAAATAGCCGAATGTTCTACACTAGAAATAATTATATGCTGGGGAACATTGTAACACCTTGCTACCCCCATAATTGCTAAATTGTCCGCTTCCGTTCCCCCAGAAGTAAAAATAATCCCTTGGGGAACAGCATTAATTAACCCCGCAACTTGCGCTCTGGCTGTTTCTAAAACCAACGCGCCACGGTTGCCCCACTCATGTACACTAGAAGGATTACCCCACTGTTGAGTTAAGATTGTCTGGATCATAGCGATCGCTTCTGGACGAGTGGGAGTAGTTGCACTATAGTCTAAATATACTTGCATAATTACATAAAAATTACTGATGGAGTGGTAGCAATAATTTACTCATTGTCTTTTCTAAGTAGGAATTTTGTATCAAATTGTAAATAAAAAAAAGAAATTAACTCAAATTGTGATTTGCTGTATAAAACCACATTCAAATTCCCAAAACCCTAATCTCCATAATGTTTATTATCCCACAAATTCGTTACTTTTCCTGTGTATTTTTATTACTACTCACCCTGAATGTTTGTGAACCAGTCAAATCAAGAAACCAGCTTTTAGAACCATTACCACAAGATCCTTTAATTCAAGTTTACTTTAATAATTCTGAATCCTCCGAATATCAGGAAACCTATCGTCAAAAAACCCGCTTAGGCGACGATTTAGAAACCCAAATTGTTGACACTATTTCCCAAGCTAAATCTACCATTGATATAGCTGTACAAGAATTGCGTTTACCAAAAATTGCCCAAATATTAGCACAAAAACAAAAAGAAGGTCTCAAAATCAGATTGATTTTAGAAAGTAATTATTCTCGTCCTTGGAGTAGTTTCACAGCCGCAGAAATAGCCGAATTATCAAAAAGAGAACAAGAACGATATCAAGACTTTCAGAACTTTGTGGATATCAATCAAGATCATCAAATCACAACCGCAGAAGTTAATCAACGGGATGCTTTAATGATTATTAAAAATGCTCAAATTCCTGCAATAGATGATACCGCTGACGGTTCAAAAGGTAGTAATTTAATGCACCATAAATTTGTAGTTGTTGATCATCGTTTTGTAATTATCACTTCTGCAAATTTTACCCCCAGTGATACCTCTGGAGATTTTAACAATCCTAGTAGTTTAGGAAACAACAATAACTTACTAAAAATTGATAGTCCTGAATTAGCAACCTTACTCACCCAAGAATTTAATATTATGTGGGGTGACGGTGTAGACGGAAAACTAGATAGTAAATTCGGACTTCAAAAACCCCCCCGCGAACCGAAAACAATCACTTTAGGTAATAGCAAAATTACAGTTCATTTTTCCCCAACTTCCACCGCTCAACCCTGGAATAATAGCAGTAATGGGTTAATTAATCAAACCTTATCCACAAGTACAAAAACCATTGATTTAGCATTATTTGTATTTTCTGAACAACAACTTGCTAATACCCTCGAAAACCTCCATGATCAAAAAGTTCAAATTCGATCTTTAATTGAACCACAATTTGCTTATCGTCCCTACAGTGAAGCCTTAGATATGATGGGATTTTCTCTCAGTGATAACTGTAAATATGAAGTTGATAACCGTCCTTGGAAAAATCCCATTTCTACTGTAGGAGTCCCCATTTTACCCCAAGGTGATTTATTACATCATAAATTTGCAGTCATTGATCATCAAACTGTAATTACAGGTTCACATAACTGGTCTGAAGTTGCTAATAATGGTAATGACGAAATATTAATTGTCATTGAAAACCCTACAGTAGCCAATCATTTTCAGCGCGAATTTAATCGCCTCTATGGTAAAATAAAAACCGGTTTACCAGCCAATATCCAATCTAAAATAGACGCAGAAGTTAAACAATGTCCTCAAATACAAAAACCATCATCTTCCACTTCCGCAACTTCTACCCCTACTAAAATTAACCTCAATACCGCAACTCCAGCAGAATTAGAAACCCTTCCAGGAGTTGGTAAAAAGTTAGCCGAAAAAATAATTATAGCCCGACAACAACAAAAATTTACCTCCTTAGAAGATGTTAGCAAAATACCAGGAATTAGTGATAAAACCCTAGCAAAATGGGAGGGAATCATCACTTGGTAAATATTTTTTAACCAACCGCAGAAGATACACAGACCAAGAAAAAGCTGTAGACAAGGTAATTAGGACATTAACTAAAACTGAAACTTAGATACACAAAAGGCTTCTGCTATCACCTGTCACCTGCGATAATATTCACCGTGATTGTGATACAGTAATTTCTAATAGCAGACAATAACTGAAATGGTGTGATAACATAATTTACAATCAATACTTTCATACATCTCAAACCCTTGTGTCTCAACTATTAAAATTTAAGTAGTAAAATGAATGTATCTATAATTACAGAGTTTTTTCCCCCCGACTATGCGGCCACAGGACAGTTAATTGAGGAATTAGTCAAAGAACTAGAGAGCCAAGGAGTAACCATTAGAATATTCACAGGACAACCAGGGTACGCATTTACCACTTCCGAAGCACCAGCATCAGAACAAATAGGTGATATTCTCATTCATAGATCTCGATCTACCCAGATTTGGAGTGGCAGAATTCGTGGTAAAGCCGTGGGAGGAGTTTTATTTACACTGCGAGCCTTTCTGCATATTCTCAGGAATTACCACAAATCAGATGTATTCTTATTGACTTCAGCACCTCCCTTTTTGCCAATAGCAGCATATTTTACTCATTTATTAAGGAAATTCCCTTATGTATGTTTAATTTATGACTTGTATCCAGATATTGCCATCGCCCTGGGAGTAGTTACGAAAAATCACTGGTTAGTAAAATTTTGGCAAGCAATCAACCGAAGAGTGTGGCAAAGTTCTCAAGGTATTATTGTCCTCAGTCCTGCCATGAAAGAGCGAGTGATAGCAACCTGTCCAGAAGTAGCTGACAAAGTTTCCGTAATTCACAGTTGGGGAGATCCTCGGCTTATTGTCCCCATAGCCAAAGAGGAGAACTGGTTTGCCAAAAAACATAATTTAGTCAACAAATTTACAATCCTTTATTCTGGTAACATGGGCAGGTGTCATGATCTAGACACCATTTTAGCAACCGCCCAACAACTGCAAAACCAGCCTATTCAGTTTGTTTGTATAGGTGGAGGACCCAAAAGAGAAAGCTTTATTCAAAACGTGACTCGTTTAGGACTAAAAAACTTCCTCTTTCTCCCCTATCAAGAAAAGGAGATATTACCATATTCTTTGACAGCTTGTGACTTATCATTAGTCAGTGTAGAAGAAGGTCTAGAATGTTTAGTTGCTCCCAGTAAACTCTACCCAGCCTTAGCAGCTGGAAGACCCATAGCAGTTATTTGTCCAAAGACTTCCTACTTGCCAAAACTAATAGCAGATGGTAAATTTGGAATTGCCATTGACAACGGAGATAGTAATGCTTTATCTGAATTTATTATCCAGCTAAGTAGTCATCCCCAAACAGCAGCAGCAATGGGTCATTCTGCCCGCGAATATCTACAATCAAATTTTACCCCAGAAATGATAGCCAAACAATACATTAACGTGCTACACTCTGTGAAGAGTGGAAATTGACCCCAAAAAATTAACATGATTCAAAGAAATTAGTGTATTCTATAACTAGAATTTAACCACCTAAATTAAATATCCCAGAGCAAAACAGGAGTTGGGCTTCGATGGTCTTTTTGATCTCAGTCCCTCCCATGCAACCTTCTGGCGATCTATTTTTCAGTTAATGATCAGGGGGCCAAAGTGCAGAAAAGGTGTGACAAAAATCGTAAACGTTCTCAGCGCCGAGCCATATACTGTCCAATACATAACTGCTATATGGATAGTGTGAGCCAAAAATACAGGTTATTTACCGAAAAACCTGGACAGTTACAAGAAAGGGGTATAGCTCGACGAGAAGCGATGATTTTAGTAGCAGCAAAAACCACTGTCTCCCTAGCAGGAGAATGGATAGAGGCTTTTTGGTGTGAAGAATGTCAAGCAACAAAATGGTATCATGTTCGTAAAGATGACACTAAATATAAAATATCCATAGTTCCTATGGAACTTTGGCAGCAAGCAACAGGTGTAATTAATCCCCATCAAAATCCCAGCGTAAGTGAATTTACTTATAGACAATCTTGTATTCCTGGCGGAAAAACTATTAAAGATTTTCAGATGATGAACTAGGATATCTTAAATTTCTATGAAAACAGCCCTGATTTGTGGAATTTCGGGACAAGACGGAGCCTATCTGGCGAAATTACTGTTAGATAAAGGTTACACAGTTTCTGGTACATCCAGAGATGCCCAAATATCCAGTTTTAGCAACCTAGCATATTTAGGTATTAAAAATGACGTAAAACTAGAATCAATGGCCTTAACTGATTTTAGAAGCGTATTACAAATCATCAAAAAAATTCAACCAGATGAAGTGTACAACCTAGCAGGACAAACTTCAGTAGGTTTATCATTTCAACAACCAGTAGAAACCTTAGAAAGTATAGTTACAGGAACACTCAACCTACTAGAAGCAATTAGATTTTTAGACACACCAATTAAACTGTATAATGCAGGTTCTAGTGAATGCTTTGGAGACACTGGTACAATAGCCGCATCAGAAAACACACCATTTCGTCCCAGAAGCCCCTATGCAGTGGCTAAAACAGCAGCATTTTGGGAGTTAGCTAACTATAGAGAAGCCTACGGATTATTTGCTTGCTCTGGAATACTATTTAATCACGAGTCGCCCCTGCGTCCAGAAAGATTTGTGACACAAAAAATAGTAGCCACAGCTTGTCGCATTGCTCAAGGTAGCAATGAGAAATTATATTTAGGTAATACAGCAATTCAGCGTGACTGGGGATGGTCACCAGAATATGTAGAAGCAATGTATTTAATGTTGCAACAAGATCAAGCGGATGATTACGTGATTGCAACGGGAAACAGTAGTTCATTAGAAGATTTTGTCATAGCAGCATTTACAACATTAAATTTAAGCTGGCAAGATCATGTAGTTATTGATCAATCCCTATTTAGACCTACAGAACTAGCCATAGGTAAAGGTAAACCAGAAAAAGCGAAAATTCAACTAGGATGGGAAGCTAAATCTAAAATGCTAGACGTAGTAAAAATGATGATACAGGCTAGGTTAGATCAAGATAAATTATCATGAAAGAAACCACATCTCTACCGGAATTAATTATAGAAGCTGGAAGAACAGAAAAGCAATACTGGCAAGATCTATGGCGATATAGAGAATTATTTTACTTCCTAGCTTGGCGGGATATATTAGTTAGATATAAACAAACAGCTATTGGTATTGTTTGGGCATTGATTCGACCATTTTTAACAATGGTAGTCTTTACAGTGGTATTTGGCCAATTGGCAAAATTACCATCAGAAGGTGCACCTTATCCAATATTAGTATTTTCTGCCATGTTACCTTGGCAATTTTTCTCTAATTCCCTTTCAGAATGCAGTAATAGTTTAATTACCAATAGTAACTTACTATCGAAAGTCTATTTTCCGAGATTAGTAGTACCTACAAGCGCCGTAGTAGTTAGTTTTGTAGACTTTATGATTTCAGGAATGATTTTATTAGCATTAATGATTTGGTATAACTTTGTTCCCAGTTGGCGAATTTTAACCTTACCATTATTTATTGGTATTGCCTTTGCTGCGTCCATGGGTGCTGGTTTGTGGTTAGCATCATTAAATGTACAATATCGAGATTTCAGATTTATCGTTCCTTTTATCGTCCAATTTGGTTTATATATTTCTCCCGTAGGATTTAGTAGTAGTATAGTACCAGAACAATGGCGGTTTATATATTCACTAAACCCAATGGTGGGAGTAATTGACGGTTTTCGCTGGGCAATTTTAGGAGGTAACTCACAATTGTATTTACCAGGTTTCATTCTTTCTCTAGGTTTAGTAGTTCTATTATTAATAACTGGAATTTGGTATTTTAGGAAAATGGAAAGAACATTTGCAGATGTGATTTAGACTGACATTTTTACGATATTTGATAGAATTGAAAAATGATTATTAAGTATTTTTGATTTGTCTAAATCAATACCGAGAGAGCAATTCTAGGGAGTTAATCAATTATGTATCAGATAAATCCACCATTACCTCCTCAAAAAACACTGCCAACAATGTATGATTTACCCAGTGAAGATCCGGAGGAACCAGGGTTGCCAGACGAATTTCATCTATTACAACCAGAATTACTGCGTGTTACTTTCCGTCCACCGACTTATCCAGAAGATCAGGTATTTACAGCTAGTGACTTAAACTTATATTATGACATTAAACACACACAATGGTATAAACGCCCAGATTGGTTTGCAGTTTTAGGTGTATCTCGTTTCTATGAACAAACAGAACTGAGATTAAGTTATGTTACTTGGTGTGAAGGAACATACCCCTTTGTAGTAGTGGAACTAATATCACCGGGAACAGAAAATGAAGACTTGGGAAAAAACTTACGGGAAATTAATCAACCCCCAAATAAATGGACAGTGTATGAGCAAATTCTGAGAATACCCTATTATTTCGTGTATAACCGTTATACTGATGAATTGCACTGTTTTGGTTTAGTCACGAACCGTTATCAACCAATATCCATGAGTGGACTAGGGGTATGGTTAGCAGAAGCAGAATTAGGTTTAGGATTATGGGAAGGAGAATATCAAGGATTAACACGCAAGTGGTTACGCTGGTATGATCAAAATCATAATTGGTTACCCACACCAGAAGAAAGAGAAAAACAACGTGCAGATTTAGCTGAAGCAGAATTAGCTAGATTAAGACAGATACTAGCAGATCAAGGAGTAGATTTATAGTCTATCTGTGAGATATAGGAGAAAAAAAGAATCTAGGGAGGTTCTATGAACCCTCCCTAGAAAGATTTAAAATCACACAAATTTAATTTCCTAAAAAGTATAGTTTTATATAGCTAGCAGCCCCGATCTGATTAATCACAAGACATCATCGAGACAGAGGCAAAAACAATGACTGTGTTTTATTAGGAATTTTAGGATAAAATAATTTTACAGGATAATTTACACAAACTATTATGTCTGAGGAGCAAATTTTAAATCTAATTAAATCAGGAGAAAATTATAGTTATAGCAGGGAACAGAGTTGAAAGTTATGGTATGGTTTTTTAGGTAAATTCTGTATCTCATTCAAGTGCATACCGCTATAGTTTTAATCTACCAGGACTTAGGCAACTGGCACATTGGTAGGGTACGTCAGATAAGCTGTTATGCTTTTAACTTGAATAATTAGTACAAGCAAGATGCTTGTGTTACGGTAACTTCAGGTTTTTTGATTATACAGTTTAGCTGCACATCAGCTTATCAAAAATCTGTTTATTTACAGGATGTATGCAGTAGTAAAGCACCCTACAACAGATTTTTACTGTGCGTCAGATGTCAAAATTTTAAATTGAACGAAAAATGTAGTGCCAAAAGAATGGATATTAAAATTATGATTAGTACCAATAAACAGTTAACTCAACAACCATTATCACTTCAAAATATTCTTAAACTATTTCAAGAGCAGGTTCAATATTTATATGGAAATAACTTAAAGCAAGTTATTTTATTTGGTTCTTACGCAAGAGGAGATTTTACATCAGATTCAGATATAGATATTCTGATTGTTACTCAAAAAAAATTGTCAAAACCAGAACGAGAACAACTAATTAATTTTATTAGTGATGTCTCGATTAATGATGATATTTTAATTAACTTTATTGAAATGCTCACTCAAAAATTTGAGTTAGAACAGAGTCCATTACTCCTAAAT
>JBJUHT010000251.1:0-3167 GCA_046070105.1 Dolichospermum sp. | reverse complement strand
ACTGCTATTGCTAAACAAGAAATCACCAGTCCCCTAGTTTCTCCCATCGAAGCAGTAGAATTACTAGGAACAATGGTAGGCGGTTATAATGTCCAATCCTTAATTGATTTACTCAGTTCCTCTGTAGCAGAAAACGCTGCCACAGCATTAAGTAAAATTCTGCTAGTTTATGATGCGTTTCATGATGTTTTAGAATTAGCAAAAACTAACAAATACGCCAAAAAAGTGGTAGACTCTTGGGCAACAGCACAATGGTTTACAGAACGTCCCACACTCCCCGAAGCTATTACTGTGACGGTTTTCAAAGTTCCTGGGGAAACCAACACAGATGACTTATCACCCGCAACCCACGCTACCACCCGTCCTGATATTCCTTTACACGCCTTAGCAATGTTAGAAACCCGTCAAGCGGGAAGTTTAGAAACCATTGCAGACTTGAAGAAAAAAGGACATCCTGTAGCTTATGTTGGCGATGTGGTGGGTACAGGTTCATCACGTAAATCTGCAATCAATTCTGTATTATGGCACTTAGGCAATGATATCCCCTTTGTGCCGAATAAACGCGCCGGAGGTTATGTTTTAGGTGGAGCGATCGCACCTATCTTTTTTAACACCGCCGAAGATGCGGGTGCTTTACCTATACAATGTGATGTCACCCAAATGGAAACCGGTGACGTAATCACAATTTACCCCTACAAAGGTGAAATTACTAAAGCCGGAGAAGTTATTGCCACCTTCACCCTCAAACCTGATACCATTTTAGACGAAGTTCGCGCAGGTGGCCGCATTCCCCTATTAATTGGCCGTACCCTCACCGACAAAACCCGTCAAGCATTGGGTTTAGCACCTAGTGATTTATTCATCCGTCCTCAACAACCCAAGGATACTGGAAAAGGCTTCTCATTGGCGCAGAAAATGGTCGGGAAGGCGTGCGGATTGCCCGGTGTACGTCCGGGTACGTCTTGCGAACCAATCATGACTACAGTGGGTTCTCAGGACACTACAGGACCCATGACCAGGGATGAATTAAAAGAACTCGCTTGTTTAGGGTTCAGTGCAGACTTAGTAATGCAGAGTTTCTGTCACACCGCAGCATATCCCAAACCTGTGGATATTAAAACCCATCAGGAACTACCCGACTTCATTTCCTCTCGTGGTGGCGTGGCTTTGCGTCCTGGTGATGGTATCATTCACTCCTGGTTAAACCGGATGTTATTACCCGACACCGTGGGAACTGGTGGCGACTCTCATACGCGCTTTCCTTTGGGTATATCCTTTCCTGCGGGTTCAGGGTTAGTTGCGTTTGCGGGTGCATTGGGTGTAATGCCTTTAGATATGCCTGAATCAGTATTAGTCAGATTTAAAGGAGAATTGCAACCAGGAATAACCTTGAGAGATATTGTTAACGCCATTCCTTATGTTGCTATCCAAAAAGGATTATTAACCGTCGAGAAAAAGAACAAGAAAAATGTTTTTTCTGGACGAATTATGGAGATTGAAGGATTACCCAATTTAAAAGTAGAACAAGCATTTGAATTAACAGATGCTTCCGCCGAACGTTCCTGTGCTGGATGTACAATTAAATTGAGTGAAGAGACAATAGCGGAATATTTGCGGTCAAATATTGCCCTGTTAAAAAATATGGTAGCACGGGGATATTCTGATGCGCGAACCATCATGAGAAGGGTGGCAAAAATGGAAGAATGGTTAGCCAATCCTGTGTTATTATCTGGTGATGTAGATGCGGAATATGCAGAAGTAATTGAGATTAATTTGAATGAGATTAAAGAACCAATTGTAGCTGCTCCCAATGACCCAGATAATGTTAAGTTATTATCGGAAGTTGCCAATGATCCAGTACAGGAAGTTTTCGTAGGTTCTTGTATGACAAATATCGGACATTATCGAGCAACTGCGAAGGTTTTGGAAGGTGCAGGTGAGGTAAAAGCGCGGTTATGGATTGCACCTCCTACAAGAATGGATGAACACCAATTAAAGGTAGAGAAAGTGTATGATGTTTTCGTAAATGCTAATGCGAGAACGGAGATTCCTGGATGTAGTTTGTGTATGGGAAATCAGGCGCGAGTGGAAGATAATACAACTGTGTTTTCTACCTCAACTCGTAACTTTAATAATCGCATGGGAAATGGCGCACAAGTGTATTTAGGATCGGCGGAATTAGCGGCGGTTTGTGCGTTGTTGGGACGTATTCCTAATGTTAAGGAATATATGGAGATTGTGGGGGAGAAAATTAATCCTTTTGCGGATAATTTGTATCGTTATTTGAATTTTGATCAAATTGTTGGTTTTGAGGATGAAGGTAGGGTAATTAGTAAGGAGAATCAGGCAGCTTTGGTGTAATTTAGGTTAGGGTGGGTCTGGATAGACTCACCTGAATTAATATAATAGTTGATGATCGGGGTGAAAAATGCCAGCAAAGGATACGTTCCATGAAGCGATAAAAAATGCTTTAATTAAGGATGGTTGGACAATTACTTTTGATCCATATCCGATTAAATATGAAGAAGTTAAATTAATTGCTGATTTAGCTGGTGAAAAAACAATTTCCGCAACGAGAGAAGGAGAAAAAATAGTTATTGAAATTAAAAGTTTTCTGAGTCGTTCTCCCATGCGTGAATTTGAAACAGCGTTAGGACAATATCTCATTTATCAAACTTTTCTTTCTCTGACTCATCCTGAGTATAAAGTTTATTTAGCAATTGGTGAAAAGATTTATGAAAAGTTTTTCAAACAAGTTGCAATTGAATTAATTTTACAAAAATATCAAGTTTCATTGTTGGTTGTTGATATTAATAAAGAGGAGATTATCAAATGGACAAACTAACTCGCTATCAAAATATAATCAAACAAATCCTGACTGAATATGAAAGAATCTCAGCACAAGTACCTGATCCTGATATAGATGAGGTGTTAATGTTTGATGATCAAAGAAGTCAATATCTTTGGTTTAATATTGGTTGGAAAAATGATAAAAGAGTGAAAGCAATTTCGGTTTATGTGAGGATTAAAAATGATAAGATTTACATTGAGGAAGATTGGACTGAGGAAGGAATTGCAACGGAGTTATTAAGGGAAGGTGTGCCAAAAGAGGATATTGTGTTAGCTTTTCACGATCCTGAAAGTCGCAAGTTTACAGAGTTTGCTGT
>JBJUHT010000250.1:0-12975 GCA_046070105.1 Dolichospermum sp. | reverse complement strand
AAAATCTTTTCTATAACTTCATTATTCTCATTAACAAAGACTACATCGGCAACCGCTGTCTTATCTTCTACTTTAAGAATTGTTGTTTCTACAAAACCTCTGGTGGGGGAATTTTGAATATTAAAAATCTCCCATTCCTCTATGCTAATAGGTAGGTAAACATTCTGTGTGAGGGGAAGTTGACCAGACTGTAACAGGACATCACGCAAAAGTGGACTACCTAAAATAAAAGGAGCTAATTTATTAGATGAAAAGCAAATTTCAGAAGTATCCTTCTCAAAACCCTTGGTTGACAAAATTACTTGATCAGAATTAAGCAGATAAACCTTGTCAATATTTTGATAGGTAGAACCTTGAAAAAGTAGCCAACTATAGATATCTGTTTTTGACTCAAGATGTAAAGATTCATTGGGTATATTCAAGTTTTTTGTCGGCTTTTCATTGCTGTGATTTAAAGTAATTTCTGCTGAGAAATGAGGATTTTTATAATTAGATCCTTCGGTAGAAATAGCTGCAAAAACTTTCTTTTCATCTACTCTAGCGTGAATCTGAATTTTAACTTCTCCATTTTCAGGTACTACGATAGGACGCAAAAGAGAAATATGTTCTAATTTGACAGAATTAATATTAGTAATTCCTATGACATAAGATGCTGCTTGTGTCATTGCTTCTAAACCAAATACCGTAGGAAATAATAGCGAACCATTAAAGTTATGATCATTCACATAAAGGTCATGTTGACGATTAAGAGAACAACGCACAATTAACTCTATTCCTGGTTCAAAATACTCTATTTTTTCCAGATAACGATTTGCAACAGGGAAATTATAACTATTACGTTTCCAAGTATCTAAACCGCCTAATTTAGCCGCAATAACAATTTGTTGATCATCTGTAAAATTTTCTATCCAGTGCAAAAATTCTGCTACTCCCAGATGGGGAGGTATAGCATCAATTCCCATATTAGCTAATGTTTTAGTGCTGCCCATTTTTGCACCCATTCCTACTTCACTCCACACACTATAGGCTAGAGTTATTGTCTGAGTTCCTGTTTCTTTTCTGAAATTTCTTAATAACAAATCTACAGTTTCATTAGAGAAAGCATACCAACTATTGCCTAACATTCCTGTAACTCCAATAATAGAAGTAAAGGCAATAAAATATTTTAATTGATGGTATTTTAAGGCTGTAATTAAATTCCACGCACCAATTAATTTAGGTGCTATTTCTTGATATGCTTCGGTAGCAGATACTTGTTCTGTCCTCCGAGGTTTATTAGTACCTGCTCCGTGAATTACTGTTGTGATAATTCCTAATTCATTTGTTACTTCTTGAATAAGTTGATTAACTGCATTTAAGTCAGTAATATTGCAAGAGTAATATTTAGCTATTAATTCAGAATCTGTGTATTTTTTGAGAGTATTTTGTACTTCATCATTGACAGGAGAACTACCAACTAAAGCGATTTTACAGTGATATTTTTCAGCAAGAGCAATAGCACATTCAGCCGTAATTCCTTTAGCACCACCTGTAACGATAATGACATCTTTTGATGTAAGATTAACATTTCTTAATTGTGATTTTTTCTGTGCTACGTCATAAACCATTTGATGACGTTGACTTTCACAATCATAACCAGCTACACTATAATTATCGCTTGTGGTAAATTCAGCTTTTATTTTCTGGTTAATCATCTCAAAAGACAGACTGTGATCAAATTCTACAACCCGGATTTTTTGGTGAGGACGTTCTAAATGTAAACTTGCAGCAAAGGAAGCTACACTAAAAACAGAAGTAGGTGGATCATTATTTTCGCAGCGAGAAAAATAACCATTGCCAAATTGAATAAATCCTAATTCGCAAATTTTTCCAGCAGTTTTTTGAGCTACATTTGTCAATATTTCTATAGTTTCTGTTAAATCTTCCCATGTTTCTGGGATTAAAATTAACAAGCGATCAGGTATATTAAAACCATCCCATAATTGGGCTATATTTTCAGCTAATTTCTGATGAGATTTGATGCAAGCAATGGCTATTTTTTCAACTGTGTCTCTAACACCTGTTGTTAATTCTGCTTTGATAATTTCCACAGAAAAACTACTGACATAAGATGACGAATGGGTAGTTTCAGATTTTATTGTGCTGTTTTGGATTGATGATTCTTCAGATTGAGGTTGAGAATTGGCCAAATTTCCCCGTAAACGAGGTAAATTCTCTAGATCAGCGATAATGACTTTAGCATAAAATTGACTTCGTTGAGAAAGTAAACGAGATAAAACTTCTAACAAGTTTTCTTTACTGATATTATTGGCTAAATGCTCGAAATTTTTCATGATTTTCTCCTTTTTATTAGTTGTTTTCAATTTGTGATAGGTTGGAGATTGTTATATTTCCTTGAATCTTAGCTAATTCTTCTGCGACAATCTTAACCGTATAATCAATTTGCTCATCAGTATGGGAACAACTGAGAAAGAATCGCAGACGTGCCGCATCTTCAGCAACGGCAGGATAAATCGTCGGATGAACACTAATACCTCGTTCCAATAACAATCGAGATAAAAGCATACAAGTGAAAGAGTCACCCACAATCACAGGGATGACAGGAGTATTTTTACTTGCTCCCGTATTCAATCCAAAGTTTTGAGCCAGTTCGAGAAAGCGTTTAGCTTGTCGGTGTAATTGAGTAACTCGCTCAGGTTCAGCACGGAGTACTCTTAAAGAGGCTAAAGCGGCAGCTGTATTTGCAGATGACATTCCCACACTATAGATAAAACCCGGTGCGGTATATTTCAAATATTCCACTAAAGCATTTGAACCAGCAATATAACCACCACAACTGGCAAAAGCTTTACTCAAAGTTCCCATCCATAAATCCACATCAGTACGATCAACTCCAAAATATTCTCCAATACCAGCACCATGTTTACCAATAACACCTATAGAATGAGCTTCATCTATCATTAAAAGAGCCTTATGACGTTTTTTCACCTCAATAAATTTTGGCAAATCTGGAATATCTCCATCTTGACTATAAATACCCTCAATAATAATTAGAACTCTTCGGTAATTTTGTCGCTGTTGTTTTTCCAGAATATTATCTAAAGTGTGCCAATCATTATGAGGAAAATAGAGTCTTCTGGCACCCGATAAAATAGAACCTTGAACTGCACAATTATGAATTAAAGCATCACTGAGAATTAAATCTTCTGCTCCTAAAAGATGACCAATTGTAGTAACATTAGTCGCATGTCCACTAAGAAATACAATAGAATTATCAACACCTAAAAAGTTAGCTATTTCTTTTTCTAGTTCCAAATGGATTGGTCTCTCGCCAGAAAGTATTCGACTTGCTGAAACAGAAGTGCCATAAAGATCTATAGCCTCTTTTGCGGCTTGGTTCACTGAAGATGATCCGGATAAATTCAGATAATTATAGCTAGAATAGTTAATTAATTCTCGCCCTTCAATTATGGTTTTGTTATTGTTGATCCCTTGATGAACAGTAAAATAAGGATTGACAATTCCATTGGCCGCAAAGTTTTCATGAAAGTTTTCATGTCGTCGTTTCATTTGCTGATATTCAGGAAAACAATCGAATTGATAATTTTCTGGTGGAATATTGGTAATTGCTTCTTCCTGAGATTTTTTTTGCATAAATTGAGCTAATAAAGCCCGTTTCTCTTCAATAGAAAGCTGGTTAAAATTGTTGATGTCCATATTTTTACCTCATTTATTGTTCGATGAATTTATTGTTCGATGAAATGAACAGAAAGTAGAGAATCTATTTCTGCTTCACTAAGTTGATTTAGTTTGTCCATAATGTGATTTTGTATTTTTGGTTCACTAGCCAAAGAATTTGAATGTGTCATTGTTGGAGAAACATTATTTCCTTTCGATATAACAGATTTAATGACTTCCGTAATATCTTTTAAACTGGCGTTTGCTAAAGAAGAGTCATCAATTTCACCCACTACTCCACACTTTTTCGAGACTTCGGCTATTAATTGTCCTGCTTTAATCGAGTCTAAACTTAAATCATCTAATAATTTTAAATCAAGTGTAATACTTGAGGATGGATAACCAGTTTGTTGAACGACTAAATCTACCAGAATTGTTTCTACATTAATGGTTTGTTGCCTCAAAGTTTGAGCGTTCACTAGAGACTGTTTTTCCAAAGGAGTAAAAACATCAGGCTGAAGGACTTGATTGATAGTCTCCTGATGCTCAACATTTTGACTTGTATAATGAATTTGTGAATTAGAATTTTTTTTATTTCCATTAGATTCTGAGTACAAATCGGTTAAACTTCCTTTTAACTGCGATAGATTTTCCAAATCAGCAAGAATGACTTTAGCATAAAAACCACTACGTTGTGCAAGTAACTGAGTTAAAACTTCTAGTAGTTCTTGTTTATTAAACTGATTTTCCAAATTAGTTGAATTTTTCATGGTTTTCTCCCTGATAATTGTTTTGTTGATGTTTTTTAGAAAAATGGTAAAGATTCCAAATCAGCTTTAATTAATTCAGCTAAAAAAGCTCCTCTTTCTCTTACATAACTAGAGAGTAAGGTTTCTAACTCTTGACCATTTATGGAAAGTTGCGATGATTCCGTTAGAAAATCCACTTTTTTATCTAATATCTGTTCTGGTATCTGTTCTGGATTTTCATGATCAATTGCAACATTAAAATTACCTTCACAAGGATTTTCAATAAAAATCTTTTCTGCTGCGGGAATGAAAGAACGAACCAGACGATTTTTGTAAAGTTCTGACCATTTAATACTACCTCCATTCACAAAATAATAGGCTAAAAAACTGTTTAAATCTGAATCATTTCCCGGTTTTGACTCTAAAGGAAAACACTGACAACTATTAGGAATATTACTCACTAATCCTGATAGTACCCTTCCTGATCCTACTTCTACCATCAAATCACATTTAGCAGTCATATTTTCTACAAGTGATATAAAATCAACTTGGGAAATTACTTGATTAGCAAAATGTTCTGGCATATTAATTCCTGTTTTAATTTCTAATCCATTAGTACTAGAAAATAAAGGTACAGAAAGATTGGTAAGTTGTTCTGGAATTGGTGCATTATTTTGTAAATATTCAGCCGCATTTTTAACTTTTTCCGAGTGAAAAGCATTAGAAACTGGTAATAAATGAGTCTGAATATTTTGTTTTTTAGCAATTGTAATTGCTGCGTCTATAGCAGAGTGATCGCCTGAAATTATAGTTTGATTTGGACTATTAATATTAGCCACAATTGCATAACCTTGAACTTGTGATAAAATAGTTTTTGCTGTTACTTGATCACAAGCTAAACTAGCCATAATACCTGCATTTTCTGAAGATGCAGACATAGCTTGACCGCGCATTGCAGCCAAACAAATCAGCGTTTTCTCATCATAAGCACCTGCACTATAAAAAGCAATTAATTCTCCTAAACTATGACCTCCTACTACTACTGGTTTAATACCTAAATTTTCCAAATAACGTATCCATATTAAAGAAGTCAGACATAAAGCAGGTTGAGCAAACTCTGTACGAGCTAATAATTGTGACCATTCTTTAATTGATTCTTGATTGATAGCACGTTCTAAAGAACAATAAATAAATTGACTAATGGGTGCAATTCCTATTTCTTTGAGCCATTCATCTGCTTGATTTACTAATTGCTTTGCCCAATCATAGCGTTGTACTAAAATACGCGCCATATTTAACTTTTCTGAACCTTGTCCGGGAAATAAAAACCCTATGCGATCACCTTTGATTTGATTGGCAATATAAATATCTTTTTTCGGGGAAATTATTACTTCTCCTTTTGTTAATGAATGATTATTCAGTATTTGCTTAATTCTGACCAGACTATCTAATAATTGAGTAGGATTATGGGCAACAATTGCCACTCGCACAGGTAAGGAATCTTGATTTTCTTGAGCAAGTTTAGCAGCTAAATCTACCATTTCCCCTATGCTCATCCCTTGAGCAAGCTCAATTAATATTAAAATGCGTTCTAACAAATCTTCTACAAAAAACGCACTCATGATAAATATTTCGGTATCCTGATTAGATACTAATAAAGATGCTTCTCTAACAGAAGATTTCAGATGATTAGCAGGTGCATCTCCAGAAGAAATTGCTACATGACAATTAATACCACCAAAACCTGCTCCAAAAATCCCCGCTTTTAATGTTTCGTTGGGGTTGTGAATTTCACCCGTTAAAATAGGATAAAGACATTGTGCGGATGTATCAAATATGGGATTAGGTTCTTTGCAACCTGCGGTGGGTGGTAAAATTCTTTGATTGACTGCTATTACTGATTTAATAAAAGCACCTATTCCTGATGCTGCTTTTGTGTGTCCCACTATGGATTTAAACGAGGTCATACCTACTGAACGAGGTACAATTTCACCATGTTGACTCATTGCTAAGGCAATACCTTCTAATTCTGTCCTATCACCTACCGCAGTTCCAGTTCCATGTCCTTCTATAAAACTAAGAGTATGAGGACTATAACCGGCTTTCTGATAAGCTCTTAATAATGCTTTTGATTGACCAATTTTAGAAGGTGCTGTGATTCCACCTTTACCATCAGAAGAAATTCCCCAACCATTAATAGTAGCATAGATATAATTGCCATCACGTTGAGCATCTTCTAAACGTTTTAGCACCACAAAACCACAACCTTCACCCGGTATAAAACCACTAGCACGTTTATCATAAACTGTCATATCACTAGCAGTTAAAGCACCAGTTTTCGCAAAACCAATAAGCTCAAATGTATCTAAACTTACATCTACCCCCCCCCGCTAAGACAAGACTTAATTCACCACTAATGAGCTTTGTACAAGCGTCTGATACTGCAATTAATGATGAAGAGCAAGCACCATCAACAGTGTAACCACCACCATCGAAGTTAAAGAAATTACATATTCTCCCAGCAATAGTATTAGAAAGTCCACCTGCTAAAGAATCTTCGGTAATGGGAGGAAAAACAGACTTGTAAAATTTTTCCATAGTTTCCACAAGAGTGTCTATAGTTGCAGGGGGTAAACCTTTAGCTTGAGCAGCCGCACGTAATGTTTTTCGCACAAAAGGCCAACGTAATCTTACTGTAGAACTTCTGGTTTGTTCACCGGTTAAAGTGTTGCCTAAAATTACTCCTGTTAGTTCAGTAGGTACAGTTTCACGGGAATAACCTGCATTTTCCAATGCTTTCATGGCTGTATCAAGAGCCAACCATTGCACTATATCAGTAGAATCTATGGTACTTTTAGGAATGCGATGTTTGCGCCAATCAAAGTCAAAACCATCAATCACAGCCATACGATTTCCATAAGTATGATCCGGCGTTTGTGGATTTGGATCATAATATTCAGATAAAGGTAATCTTACATCTGGATTGGAACGAAATTGTTGTCTGCGAGTAAGTATATTTTCCCAAAGTTCTAATAAAGTTTTAGCTCCAGGATAACAGCAACCCATTCCTACGACAGCAATATTATGTATGTCTGACATGGTTTTGTGATATGAGTGGTTTTGTATTTAATTCGCTGTCACTAGTTCTATCAAACTTTATTGTAGAAGTGCCGAATCCTGTAACAAAATTTTACAATTTTTGGCTTTTACCCATGGAATTTTTTCCTCTTGGGAGAAATATCGGTAGAGTTTCTTTTTGTTGGTAAAGATTATGGTTTAAGGTTGATGAGAGCGACGAACTTCTGTAATCTGATCTGCTATATCTAAAAGAGACTGTGGCATTTGAGAACCTGTAAGAATAATATCAAGATGAGGGGGACGGTGAGCAAGAAAATCTAGAACTTCAATCTCAGGAATTAAACCGAAATTAATTGCTAGACTCAACTCATCTAATACAAGTAAAGAATACTTACCTTGATTAACTACTTCTTGAGTATATTCCCAAAGTTTTTCTAGGGAAAGCTTTTCCTGTGAGTCCAAATCTGAATTTTCAATATACCGAGGCAAATCACAGCGAATCCAATCTAAATTTTGTCCCATTTTAATGGGTCGTTCATGTCCTTGACGGATACCACCTTTGAGAAATTGAACTATTAATACTGGTGTACCTTGTCCAGCAATTCTCAGGGCTTGTGCCATAACGCTTGTAAAAAAGCTACGTTGAGAACTGGTGAAAACTTGTACTAATCCGGCTACGGAATATGGTAAGCTCAGAGTTGAATTTGAGGCTGGAATTTCTAATTGGGCAACCATAGGACAAAGTTGAAAACCTGGCTATAAAATGGTGTTACTAAATTGAGGTATAAAAATCAAAGATCTCATTGCTCAAATTTTTACTCTTTGCGTCTTTGCGCCTTTGCGTGAGATAAGTCTATGCTTTTATTCACTAAAGTAAATTTAATAATTTACAAATCAAAAGACATAATCATCATACAGCACTATTGAGTATTCCCACAGCAAAATATTCTGACCTGATGCGGTTAATATGTATAGGACAGTGCAACAATTAAAAAGGTAATTGTAATGACTTGGCAACGTTCTGACGGCAGAAAACCCAGTGAACTCCGTCCCCATAGTTTTTATCCTAATTTTACCAGCTTTGCTCCGGGTTCGGTTTTGGCTAAATGTGGTGATACTCAAGTTCTTTGTACCGTAAGTGTAGCGGAAGGAGTACCTAAATTTTTGGCGGGAACTGGTCAAGGTTGGTTAACAGCAGAATATAGAATGTTACCTTCTGCTACCCAAAAACGCCAGGAACGGGAATTAATGAAATTATCCGGGAGAACCCAGGAAATTCAACGTTTAATTGGCAGAAGTTTAAGGGCTGCCTTAGATTTTGAGATTTTAGGAGAATGGACGCTAATGGTGGACACAGACGTATTACAAGCCGACGCGGGAACGAGGACAATGGCAATTACAGGGGGTTTTGTAGCTTTAGCTCATGCTATATCTCAATTATTACAGCAAGGAGTGTTAGAGCGATCGCCTTTATGTAGACAAATAGCAGCAGTTTCTGTAGGCTTATTACAAGGTGAACCATATTTGGATTTAAATTATATTGAAGATGTGTCAGCCGAAGTGGATTTTAATGTAGTGATGAATGATAAAATGCAAATTATTGAAGTTCAGGGAACAGCGGAGGCCGGAAGCTTTAGTCGTCAACAATTGAATCAAATTTTAGATTTTTCCGAACAAGGAATTCAGCAATTATTAATTGCTCAAAGAAATGTAATTAATGATTGGCATACCTTATTCATGGAAAATTAAAATAATATAAAATTAAATTGTGATCATGATAATTCCCAAGTTCAAAAATTCAATTAGTTTCAATTAGTGGCCATAAACTTGCAACCAAAAAGAAATTTAGAACAATCTTGGCTAATTCGGTGTTTGTCAGCATTTCTGTTGTTAGGTCAAATTTCATTACATTTTCTGCGGGGAAAAACCTATTATCGCAAGATATTAGAACATACAGTAAAAGCAGGACCTGGTGCAATTTATCCAGTGTTATTAGTCAGCGGTTTTGCTGGAATGATTTTCACTATTCAAACCGCTAGGGAACTAGTGAGATTTGGGGCTGTAAACACTGTTGGTGGTGCGTTTGCTTTGGCATTTTGTCGGGAATTAGCACCAATTTTAACTGCTAGTATTATCGCGGGACAAGTTGGTTCAGCTTTTGCGGCAGAATTGGGAGCAATGCGGGTTACAGAACAAATTGATGCTTTATATATACTCAGAACAGACCCTATTGATTATTTAGTTTTACCTAGAGTCATTGCTTGCTGTTTAATGATGCCTATCATGATGATTTTTTCCTTAATTGTAGGTATTATGGGTGGTACTTTTGCGGCCATGCAGTTTTATCAAGTTGTTCCCGAAACATTTTTAGAATCAGTGAGAGAGTTTTTAGTACCATCAGATATTTTTATTATTTTACTTAAAGGGTTAATTTTTGGGGCTATAGTTGCTGTTAATGGCTGTAGTTGGGGACTGACAACTCAAGGGGGAGCAAAGGAAGTGGGAGAGTCAGCAACTACCGCTGTTGTTACTACTTGGGTGGCAATTTTTATTATGGATTTTATATTAGCGTTACTATTCTTTGAGCAGCCTATATTTTAAAGGGAATAGGGAACAGGGAATAGGGAATAGGGAACAGGGAACAGGGAATAGGGAACAGGGAACAGAGAATAGAGAACATCAATTTAGCATACTAAATACGGTAAATACGTTTTTTTTGTTCACCTACTTGTAGTCTTCAACTTATTCTGCCAATTTTGCAAATAATTCTGCCAACATGACGTTAGAAAATATAAAACCATCTACATCGCTAAAACGTAACCTATCTTCAAAAATTTTCACCCAACCTCGTTCCAAGAATGGTTGTAAACAGCTTTGAATTTTCTCAACTTGAGAATTACCAAATTTTGTGGCTAGGGAATTTAAACTAACTCCTTCCGCTAAACGTAATCCTAGCATTAAAGTTTCTAATAAAATATCATTTGCAGAAGTGACTGGACAATCCATGACAGCACCGGCTTTTAACCATTGGTAATATTCCTGAGTTTTGCGAGGACGAGTAAAGCGTTTACCTTGAGTATAGCTGGCTGCACCCATACCAAAACCATAATAAGGACGATTTTCCCAGTAGACTCGATTATGTCTACATTGGTGTCCTGGTTGGGCATAATTAGAAATTTCGTAATGTTCGTAACCAGCCTGTGTTAAGATTTTATGCCCTAGATGATACATTTTCACTGTGGTTTCATCTGTGGGTAGGGGATGATCTCCCGTCCGATAATAACGGTTGAAGACTGTTCCCGGTTCAATGGTAAGATCATAGACGGAAATGTGGGTTGGTGCGGCTGCTATAGCTTGAGTTAAGGAATCTTCCCATAATTCTAAACTCTGGTGCGGTAAGCCAGAAATTAAGTCTAAGCTAAATTCGGGAATCTCGACTTTATGGATTAACTCTATAGCTGTGATAATATCTATCAGTGTATGCGATCGCCCTGCGGTTTTCAACAATTCTGCTTGGAAAGCTTGTACACCCAAACTGACACGATTTACTCCTAAGTTGCAATAACCAGCAATGTGTGCTAAATCAAACGTTCCTGGATCAATTTCCATAGATATTTCTATCCTAGATGTGATCCCAAACCGCCTTTCTAAAGTTGCTAATATACATTGTAACTGTTCTGTTGATAATAACGAAGGAGTACCACCACCAAAAAAAATTGTTTCTAAAGGTTGACCATAAACTGGTGCAGTTCTGATTTCTTGACATAAAAATTCCACATATTCGCTCATTGTCCCAGAATTTTCACCCCGCGAGCGATCGCCTACCACAAATACCGGAAAATCACAATAATAACACCGTCGGCGACAAAAGGGAATATGTACATAAGCAGAACGAGGAATTTCCCAACCAGTATTTTGTTGACTCATTCTTTTAAAAATTGTGAAGTAAATGTGATTTGAATATTAAAAATCATGAATTGGGAGAAGTTTGTTGCCGAAATTTTCGCCTTTTTGCCTAAAAATAAAAATAATATGCAGTTAAAACTCTTTAGTGATAATCTTGGCATATTTCCTCCCTTTGATCAGATAATATGATCTCATATTTCTGAATTTACCCAACAGGATAGAAGCAAACATACTTTACTTTATCAAATAAATACCGTTGTAGGAACACAACACCACCATGCTGGATGTCTTTATTATTCTCTCATTTATCTTAGCAGCGTCAGGGATAGGTTATTTCAGCACTGATCTACTCCCCCCAGGTACTCTTCATGGAGTCACGAATGTAGAGGCCTTACGCTTAGTTATAGCCGTCTTTGCTGCCATTATTGGCGGTGCTGTAGGGCTAAGTTTCCAAACTACATACCGTCGTTTAGAATCACAAGTCCGGGAAATGCCTCTAGAAGCGATTTTAACCCGCTCTATTGGCTTAATAATTGGACTACTACTAGCTAACTTGATGTTAGCACCTCTGTTTTTACTACCCATTCCTCCAGATTTTAGCTTTATTAAACCCCTTGTAGCTGTTGTTGGCAGTATTATCCTCTCTGTTACAGGCATGAACTTGGCCGATACCCATGGACGGGGTTTGTTAAGGTTAATTAACCCCAATACTGTAGAAACAATGGTAGTAGAAGGAACTCTTAAACCTGCTAATACTAAAGTTTTAGATACTAGCTGCATTATAGATGGTCGCATTGAAACACTACTAGAAACGGGATTTTTAGAAGGGTTAATTCTTGTTCCCCAATTTGTTTTACAGGAATTACAGCAAGTAGCAGATGCTACCAAAGATCAAAAACGGGTCAGGGGCAGAAGAGGACTAGAAATTCTCAACCGCATTCGAGAAACTTACCCGGAACGTATTGTAATTAACACTGTAGATTATGAAGACACTCCTAATGTTGATGCGAAATTAATCCGTTTTGCTCAGGAAATTAATGGCACATTACTCACTAATGATTATAACTTATCAAAAGTTGCTAGTGTGCAAAAAGTCCCGGTTTTGAATGTTAATGATTTAGTAAATGCCGTCCGGCCAACTTATTTACCTGGTGATAATCTTGATTTGAAAATTCTCAAAGAAGGTAAAGAACCAAGTCAAGGAATTGGTTATTTAGATGATGGTACAATGGTAGTAGTGGAAGAAGGTAGTCCTTATGTGGGTGGTGAATTACGGGTAGTAGTCACCAGCGCTTTACAAACTTCCGCTGGCAGGATGATTTTTGCCAAACCCCAAGCCTCTGCCTTAGCATAAGGCATAAAGCACGGAAAATTAGAGTTAAGCTATGCAAATCGGTGTGGGAAAACTGCACCGATAAACTGCATTTAATTTTATTTCGCGCAAAGAGGCAAAGGAGCAAAGGCGCAAAGGAAGAAATAAATACATGAAATCTGAACTAATCTAAAACTAGAAATTATACAGCACTTACCGATGTTATGAGGTACAAGATCACCCCAACCCCCT
>JBJUHT010000249.1:0-6125 GCA_046070105.1 Dolichospermum sp. | reverse complement strand
CAATCTGGTAGCAGCGACTCTTGGAGGTACATAATTTACTGTCATCTGATAGAACTAAGTTTGTTGCTTGTCCTATCATACCACGAATGTCTGGCTATGTCTAGTATGTCATGGTAAATTACGTCCTATCTCTAACTCTGTGATTTCTGTATCTGGAGCAGTCCGTTAATTCAAATAGAATTGCTATATCATAATATTTAAATATCTTTAAAGATTAGTTGAAATAGCCTGTACGGGACAAGTAGGAATACATTGTTCACACACAATACAGCGCGATCGCACAAAAGCGAGTTTATACGTTTCTGGATTAATAGTTAGAGCTTCCGTAGGACAAACACCAGTACATAGACCACAATGAACGCATAGATCCTCATCAATGACAATTTCACCTAAACCCAGGGAAACATGAATATGCTGGGATCTCATCCATTCAATTGCTGCATCTAACTGATCAATATCCCCTAATAATTCTACCACCAATTTACCGATTTGATTAGGGGCAACTTGGGCGCGGATAATATTCGCAGCCACATTAAAATCCTTTGCTAGTCGGTAAGTCACGGGCATTTGAATTGCGCGTTTAGGAAAAGTCAGGGTAACTCTTTTTTTCATTAGCTCAAAAAAACAGTAAACTAGATCAATGATAAATTGAATTAATAAGTCTTAATAAATTGATTATGAGTACCCAAGCCTCTGTAAATTCTAATAACCGCCTCAGAAACTTCCTCATTGCTATTGTAGCTGCTCTACTGGGAATTGCGCTGTTTTTAGGACTCAAGACAGATTCTACCTCAGTTTCCCTGGCTCAGTTAGATCAAACCTCTATTCCCTTAGAAGTAGCTGTCAACAACGGAAAACCCTCTCTTGTGGAATTTTACGCTAATTGGTGTACAGTTTGTCAAAAAATGACACCGGACATAGCCAAACTCAGACAACAGTATGATAAAAACCTGAATTTTGTGATGTTGAATGTTGATAATACCAAATGGTTGCCAGAAATGCTCAAATATCGCGTAGATGGCATTCCCCACTTTGTATTTTTAGATAAACAAGGGGAAACCAAAGGTGAAACCATAGGAGATATCCCCCGCACCATTATGGCCAGTAATTTAGAGGCCTTAATCATCGGTGCTACCCTTCCCCACATTCAAGGTCGTGGCACAACTTCTCAATTTTCTACCCCTGTGGCAACAGATACTAATCAAGATGATCCCCGTAGTCATGGTAGTCAAGTTGTTAATTAAAGTTTGTAGCAGGTAAATGCGGTGGGCATCTAGCCTGCCCTACTTATACAAAAATTAAACACTATTAATCTAACTTTGTCAATATTACTGCTATCTAAAAGAGATTTCCTGTGTCTGACTCATTCCCAAATTATCTAATTAGCCTAGAGTTACGAAATTTACTCGTAGAAAAACTCACTACTCTTGAAAAAGACAATGTTTTTTTACAGAGTTCTTTAAAAGAACAGCAAACCCAAACCACAGCCCAAACGGAAGATTTATTCTTGGAACTTTTAGAAGTTGTTGATGCCCTAGAAGCTCTATTATACTATCTGGAGAACAATCCCCACCAAAGTCCAGAATTTATAGCCTCTCTGCCTCATTCTGTCAGTGCAGTTCATCGTCAGTTTCTCGGTATTTTAAAAAAACGTCAACTTCTACCTGTAGAATTACAAGCGGGAACAGAACCAGATTTTAATTTATGTCAGGTTATTGACCAGGAGGAGAGAACAGATATTCCAGACCAAACAATTACTAAAATCGTCCGTCGCGGATTTTATTGGGGTGAAAAAGTCCTCCGTCCCGCAGAAGTCATTACCGCTAAATCAAATCATGACTAATTGACAAATACAATCGCTTCTGTTCCCTGCAATTTGTACTCGTACTTACACTGTTAACTATTAACTATGACTCCTAACGAAAGTAATATAAAAGACACTTCTTCACCAGCAAAAATATGGAGTGGTTGGCAGGAAAATTTAGTTTTAATAACTATTGCCCTTATTTTAGCACTTTTGATTCGCACCTTTATCGCTGAACCACGCTTGATTCCCTCGGCATCAATGTATCCTACTTTACATACGGGCGATCGCTTGGTGGTAGAAAAAGTATCATACCATTTTCATCCGCCCCAAATCGGTGATATTGTTGTTTTTAACTCACCACCAGAATTACAAAAACGGGGATATCCTCAAAGCCAAGCCTTTATTAAACGGGTAATTGGTGAACCAGGAGCAGTAATTAGCATCTCCCAAGGACTAGTTTACCTCAACGGTCAACCTTTAATAGAAGATTACATCGCCGAACCGCCAAATCTTCCATTTCCAGAAATTCAAGTCCCAGAAGGTGCATTTTTCGTCATGGGAGATAACCGCAATGATAGTAATGATTCTCGCTACTGGGGTTTTGTCCCCATTGAAAATCTCATTGGCCGCGCCACATTTCGCTTCTGGCCTCTTGACCGCATTGGTTTACTCTAGTTTGGCTTTCACACCCGTCTGGAAGTTCAGATGACTTTTGCTATGAGACGGGGAATTAATTCCCCGTCGGGTAATAGGTTTTACGTTAAGTTGACACTTATAAATCTCTTGCTTTATACCCCATAAAAATCCTCATCCAAAATTTCCTCACCAATGCGCCAGTTGCGTAAGTCCTGTTCCAATAATACTATCAGGTGCTTTCATATCTAAAAAAATGTTAGTTTTATATACATCTATAATAACTCTTTTTTGACTAAAATTGCCAACTTTTTCGCAGCCCCACCTTCGCCCCTTACACTGCGTAATTTATGACGAATAGCCTCTAATTTCTCTGGATTTTTCAACAAATCTAAAACCATTTCTGCCACTTCCTCTGGTTGCAATTTACCTACTAATTCTGGGACAATTTCTGCTTGCGCCCAAATATTTGGCCAAGCTAATAAACCCTTATTTTTTGACATCCACCAATTAATTATTTTAGCAAAAAAAGAGCCTAATATCGGTAAATTTGCTAATATTCCTGGTAAACCATCCCAAGAACGCATTGCATCTAATTGTTGCATGGGTAATAATACAATCATGGGTACTGCTAATGCTCCTAATTCGGCGGTATTTGCACCAACTGTAGTTAAACAAATGGAACATTGAGACAATAAATGATAGGCGGGGTTTTCTTGTTTTAATTCTACTTTTAAACCTCTAGAAGTTAGGAAATAATTATCTATTAAATCAGCACCTTGAAAATTAAATGCTGTTGTAAATCGGTTATTTTTAGGATTCGCAAAACTGGCTAAAGTTGGTAGATCTAAAGTTGGCGCAACAGGAATAAAAAACTTTGTCTCGGGTAATTTACTGTGAATATATTCAGCAATAGCTAAAGTTAAAGGTACACCTTGAGTTAATTTAGCTGCTTTTGAACCTGGTAAAATTCCAATGGTATTAAAAAATTGGGAATTTTCAATTTTAGATGTGATTTCATTCTCTGCTGCTTCTAACATTAAATCACCAATTACCACAAATTTCTCCGCATATTTAGAAGAAACATTTTTGGCAACTTGTGCTTTCATAATGGCAAATTTATCAATAAAATTTTGCCAGCGTGCTTCCCATTCTGCATAAACTACTGTTTTATATCCTAACTTTTTACCAATAATAACAGTAAAAATTTGATCACCACCTAAAAATATCACCAAACCTTGATTTCTCCATTGCCAATTTTCGGCGGTTTTTCCCCACAGTAAAAATTGCCAAAAATGTTCTGGTGCTTGAACTCTATCAACCTCTGGATAACCCAAAGCTATAGCAGTTTCTTGACCACTAGCATGAGGACAAGGTGATAAGATTACAGAAATTCTGACTTGAGAAATATCATGTCCTAATTGTTCTCTCAATGCTTTAACAACAGGACGTACCCAGGTTGTTACCTCCCCAGGTCCATTGGAAAGAATTAGAATGTCTACTGGAGTCATTTAATGATTACCTAATTACCAATTTGTTTATATTTAGAATTGACAGAAACATAAAAATTCCAATCATCTGCAAATGTTTGAATTTTTGCAGATTTCCCCACTGTTAAACAAAAATTCTAGAGAATGACACATATCTGTCACTTTTTGAAAGGAGATAGAAATAGCTTGACCATTTATCACATTTTTTGCTCCCAAGGAATTGCTAAAGTTAACTAATTATATCACGAGCAATATAAAGTTTTTCCATCAAACTGATACACCTTGACTTAAATTAGTGAACAATTCTAAATGTTAAATTGATTCGTGGTTGAATTTCTTTAGCTGTTTTAGCAATTTGATGTTGCCAAAAATGCTGAGTTTCACCTTGCATTAATAACAAGCTACCACTGGTTAAATCAATATTAATTTTGTGAGTTTTGGAATGCTTATGTCGTAAGGAAAAACGACGAGTTGCGCCAAAACTAATAGAAGCAATAATAGGATTTTTGCCTAATTCTGGTTCATCATCACTATGCCAGGAAACACTATCTTTACCATCACGATATAAATTAATCAGAACACTATTAAAATTAACTTGAGCGATTTCTTCAATCTTGAATTTAATTAATTTTAATGTTGTATTCCAAGGTTCTGGATGTTGTTCTATGCCAGAATAAGTATACGATTTTCCTTCATCTCCATACCATGCTGTTAATCTTGGTATGGGCATTTTCTTACCAAAAAATTGGATTATTTCTTGTTTCCAATTCACGTTAGAATGTAAATCTGAAAAAAGCTGATTGCTTTCTTGAGTGCCAAAAAAATTCGGATATAATATTACTTCTCCGTCAGTAGAAATAATTGTTTTCTTATTAACCTGATTTCCTAACACCCGATTATTGCCATTTGGTAGATAATCCCAAAGAGTGATTTGATTATACATGATTTAATTATATCTCCTCATACATTTACTCATGAAATATTAAGGCAAGATTTTTAACTATCTCATATCCCATGTAAAAATTAATTCTAAAATCTTTTTCTGTTTATTATTGAGATTCATCCTTTTTTACTTTTAACGGAAGCTAATATATAGGATATCATATTATGATCTCATATCAAGAGATAATCTAAAGTTACTCGGTAAGCTACCGCTAACCCACTTCTCCACATCTCCCCAACCAGTAACTCTGCACTTATTGAGCTTTTAAACCAACAAGCAAATAAAATTTCAGTAAATATTGTGATTTAGGGGTTAATTATACGAGATATGTTACATAAAACTGAGAAAGATTTTGCTCAATTATCTACACAATAAAAACTTCCATTTTTATAAACAAAAAAGTGATAATTGTTCAGCTATCTCTTTACCTTTCGATCTGTTTCCATGAATTAATTTAAAGAGATAACTACCAATTTCTTTCGCAAGTAATATGGGAACTGCATTACCAATTTGTTTATATTTGGAACTAACAGAACCGTAAAAAATCCAATCATCGGGAAATGTTTGAATCCTTGCAGACTCCCGCACTGTTAAACAACGTAATTCTACAGGATGACACATATCTGTAGCTTTTTGATGGGGACTTGTAGTAATTGTTGGTGAAGGTTTATCCCAGGATAATCTTCTATAAAAACCAACTTTTCCACCTCCAGAATTATAAGCTCCTCCCATTGCTTCTTGCTTTAATTCTTCTGGTAAATTTCGCCAATTTTGTCCAGCTTTTAATAACTTCAAATACTTGAAACGATTTTCTGAATAAGACATATATTCTGGTTTTATATCAACTAATCCCATGAGAGCATCTTTTAATGTTTTCCATTTAGGTAAAGTTTGACCATTTTTACAATATTTAGGAATAGGAAATGTAGCTATTTCTCCATTTCTTGAACCAATGAATATGACACGCTCTCTATTTTGTGGTACTCCATAATCTGCTGCTTCTAAAATGTTGTAAACTACCTTATATTCTATTGCTTGCATTTCTGATAATACTACTTTTAAAGCAGAACCAGGCATTTCATCAGGTTCTAAAGGTGGGTAATTTTTTCCCCGTTGATTAATTGGCCGATGACACAGGGAAGCAGAAAGCAAACCTTTAACATTTTCCATTAAGAAAAAACGAGGTTGAACTTCTTTCACAATGCGAATAAAGTCCATAAATAAACTACCGCGAGGGTCCATTACTGAACCT
>JBJUHT010000248.1:0-18585 GCA_046070105.1 Dolichospermum sp. | reverse complement strand
ATAGTTAGAGGCTTGGGTGTACTATCTGAGCAGTGTACTAATCCTAAACTGAAAGCAGCTTTAATGGAAATTAGTGCTGATGTTCAAGCTGGAGTTAACCTCTCAGATGCCATGAGTAAACATCCTGATTGTTTTGATGGTTTGTATGTGAGTATGGTAGAGGCTGGAGAAATTGGTGGTGTATTAGATGAGGTCTTAAATCGTCTGTCTAAATTATTAGAAGACATGGCAAGGTTACAAAACCAAATTAAATCAGCTTTGGCTTACCCAGTAGTTGTGGGTTTTTTAGCAACTGCTATTTTTGTAGGGATGACAGTTTTTCTGATTCCCATTTTTGCAAAGATATTTAAAGGTTTGGGAGCAGAATTACCGGCACTGACGCAATTTTTGCTCATTTGTAGTGAAATATTACGAAGTTATTTGTCTTTCTTAGTAATTGCGATTTTATTTGCATTGTGGTTTCTTTATCAGCAGTTTTATAAAACCCCTATTGGTAAGTTAACTATTGACGCTATTTCTCTCAAAATACCTTTGTTTGGTGATTTGATTCAAAAATCGTCTATTGCCCGTTTCAGTCGCACTCTTGGGGCTTTAAGCCGTTCTGGAGTACCCATTTTAACCTCTTTAGAAATTGTGCGGGATACCTCAGGAAATCAGATTGTTGCTAATGCTATTGACGCTGCTCGTGAAGAGGTGCAACAGGGGGGTATGATTAGTATTGCTTTACTCAAAAAAGCCGTTTTTCCACCTATGGCAATTCAGATGATGACTATCGGTGAAGAAACGGGTCAAATAGATGCAATGTTGATGAAAATTGCTGATTTTTATGAAGATGAAGTTGAACAGGCTGTAAAAGCACTGACTAGTATTTTAGAACCACTGATGATTGTAGTTGTCGGGGGAATGGTAGGGACAATTTTGCTGGCCATGTATCTGCCTATGTTCGAGGTATATAATAGACTAGGTTAGAACTTAGGCAGAAGATCAAGAAGATCCCGGACTCCTGAAAGAAGTCGGGGATTTTGTTTTTTACCAATCACCTATTTGACAAACTTTGGCATAATTTCCGCTGCGGTAAATAAGCCAGAAATGCCCCTATTATGCAATTCTTGACCAGCTTTAAGATAACCAAAGGCTGGACCACACACATTGGCAGCCATACTGGTTTCATCCCCTAATGTGAAGGTATGAGTTGAAATTTTACCTTCAAAAGTGCGTCCGGTAATTTTTACATTTGTACTGAGAGGTTTTTGCGGATTGCGGGTATCAACGACACCACCAACTGTGACTCTATCCCGTGAACAAATACCCGCTATTTCTAACATCACATCATCGGCGTGTTCCATGTTCGCTAAAGTTAACACACCATTGGTTTTATCTAATAATGCTTCTACCTCTGCATCAGTCATTGCTCTAGCAACTTCTACGCTATAACCAGGTATATGGCCAATATCTTCCCGCACAGTAGCGCGGTATGCTTCCCAGTTAGCAATACCCACACCAAAGGTAATTTCTACACTGTGAATTTCCGCGTAACTTTGAGCAGCTAAAGCGGCCGCTGCCGTTAATAGTCCAGGTGTAGCACCACAACCCGTCATATAAGTAATTCCCGCTACTTGTAATTCATCTTTCATAGCTAAAAGTTGTTCTACGGCACTGGTGCGTTTTATAGCATCAACTAGGACACCGCGCCAACCTGCTTGGATGAATTGTTTAGCGACGTTGGGGATAAAGTCGTTAGGAAGGTTAGGTAACGCCAGGAAATAGCCATCTACAGCGTCTCCAGTGGCTTGAATTAGGTCTTGAATGCTATTATTGCTTAAAGTGCCAAAGGGTTCTAAATAACCCACTGTTCCCTGTTTTTGGTAGGTGGAAATGCAAGCATTGGTGTTTAAGCCTTCTGTAGAGTATGCGTAGCCTTTTTGATCTGCGACAGCGACGAGGATCATTTCCCGTTTGCTGGAGAGGAGTTTTGCTGCTGCTTGGCCGAGTCCCCCAAAACCAAGGACTCCGACGCGGAGGGGTTGTGTATTCATAGTGTTTTTTCAGTTGTATGGTTAATGGTTAATTATGCTTTATTTTGATTAAAGTTTCGCGCAAAGACGCAAAGGAGCAAAGGCGCAAAGAAGATATCTTGATTTAGAATATGGGGAGTGAGTGATTATAATTAGTGTAATGCAAGGAGATTGTGTAATTTATGACTATTGAACAATTAGAGGCGCAAGTTTTAGCTTTACCAAAGGATACTTTAGCATTATTAGTAGCTCGTTTGATTGAACATTTAGGACAAGTGGAAGAAATTGATCAGCAAATTGCTAATGAATGGATACAAGAGGCAGAATTAAGAGATAAGGATATAAGTAATGGTAAAATTGCTGGTATTTCCTCTCAAGAAGTGTTTAGTAAATTGCGTACATATTTACAATGATAAATGTTATATTTCATCCCTTGGCAGAACAAGAATTAACTGAAGCTATAAATTATTATGAGCAGCAAACAACGGGTCTTGGTTTAGAATATTTAGAAGCGGTAGAACAGGCTGTCAATTGTTTGATGTATTATCCAGAAATAGGCGCAAAGGTTCGCGGTTCTATTCGGCGTTTAGTGATACCAAAATTTCCCTATTCTCTCTTATATCGTGTTTTGGAAGATGAACAAATCCGCATTTTAGCGGTAGCGCATTATAAGCGTAAACCATTTTATTGGAGTAAACGAAGGTAGTTTTTAAGATAGATAAAATCTCTTGTTTTTATATGGATTCGTTAACTAATCAATATCGTCAGATTATTAAAAATGTTCTTCAAGAATATGCAGATTTTTTTGGAAATGATGAACAGGTGAAGTTGGAAATGGTATTAGATGAAAAAAATGATCATTATTTATTAGTAGAAACTGGTTGGGAAAATGGTTATCGAATTTATGGATGTTTATTACATTTTGATTTAATTGATGGTAAGGTTTGGATTCAACATGATGGAACTGAGGAAGGGGTGGCTAATGATTTGGTTGCTGCGGGAATACCAAAATCACATATTATTTTAGGGTTTAAAGCACCTGAGATCAGGAAATATACGGAGTTTGCTGTTTTTTAGGTAAGTTTGACTTTACAATCATTTTAAAATTTACACGATTAAATCAGTATTAATACAGTTGCAATGGTTGTCAAATGCAACCTATATTAGTTATTTGGTAATAAATATCTAACAGATGAAGAAATACAAGATTTTCAGCAAAAACTAGCAAAAGAACTTAATGAAATTTCAGAAGAAATAGATAAACAGTTCCCCCAGACAGAAATAGAAATTATTGATTTTAGTCAAAATGCTAAGTTTAAACCTACAAAAAAACGTAATCAAAAAATATATAAAACTACAAAATTTTAGGAGTAATAAATATGAGCTTAGAAAATAAAGATATTGGGGAATTATTTAAACTTGCAGATAAGATTGGTAAAAAGCGATATCATCGGTTAACTGAACAAGATTTTGATAATTATAGAAAATTTGACCATTGGAGATATATTAATGGTGATTCAGAATGTGGAACAACTGAAGAAAGTAAAAATTGGGTAATAGATAATTCTGATTATTATTGTCCGATTTGTGATCATAAATATAGAGAGGATAACGGTAGAACTATTGATCATAAGTTACCAAGATCACAATATCCTTGGTTATCATTGGAGTTTCAAAATTTATGGGTCATTTGTCGAAATTGTAATCTGGAAAAGGGAGAAATGCACTGGTATGAATATGAACTTTATATTTTTAAAAAATATCCAGAAATTTATCCTTTTATAAAATCTGTACGTCCTGTTAGCTTATTACGTTCTTTAAAGGAATAAATAAAAGAAAATTATGTAGAGTGAGAGCGATCGCATTTCTGATGTAGGGTAAGAGCGATTACAATTTATAATCAAAATATTACAACCTTCAATGTCACAAGGATGAAAAAAATGGACACTACAAAACTGAGTGACACAACAATAGAACTATCAGATATTACAGCTTGGGATAAAAACGGAAATAAAATTTTAGTATCAAAAGTTAGAGCTAGAGATATTGTAGAAGATATTACTGCCAAAATCGAAAATATCCTCAAATTTGAACATGAACATAATAGAGTGATAATTCCTTATGCAATGACAGCTACTCGTGAAGAAATTAAATTTTTTCAATGGGATGGGGAAAAGTTAGAAAATGTCTACACTTTCCCAACTCATGAAGTTTTGTGTGAATATGATCCAGAATTTAGTCATAAAAAGAGGATTTTTGAATATTATTTAGAAACATTAGTTGAAGGATGGTTAAGAGATTTAGCTGAGAATTGGAAAACAGATCATCCTCCAAAATCACAAGAATTAACCCAGATAGGTTTTGTAGATAAAATTGCTGATGCAGCACAATAAAGGTTAGCAAATTTGATGATTACGCTTTACATAGAAACTAATTTTTTTATTGATTTTGCAAAAAAACAGGATCAAGATACTGAGAATTTAGTAAATTCCCAATTTCCTGAAGTAACAACAAAAATTAAAATAGTAACTCCTGTAATTTGTTGTATGGAATCTCTTTCTGTACTAGAAAGTGAAAGAAACAGAAGCAATCGTTTTAAAAAGAACTTAGATGATGAAGTTAGTAGACTAAAAAGAGATAGAAACTCAACATACTCTGGAGACATCAAATTATATCTACGACAAGCCATTATTAAGAATAATGAGAGAATTAATGAGATTAATACTCGTCTTTTTGATGTTTTAGAATGGGCTAAAAATTCTGTAGAATTAATACAATTAAAACCAGATATTCTTAGTAAAAGTCTGGAGAATTTACTTATTAATGATCCTACAGATAATTTAATTTTACACTGTATTCTTGATCATGCTCAAACATCTACAAATGAGAAAAAAGTTTTTTTGAGTGGAAATCATACAGACTTTGGTAGTCCAGAAATTAAAGGAATATTGCAGGAAGCAAGTATAGAAAGATATTTTGTCAAGACGGGAGATTTTTTAGGATGGTTAAATTCACAGTTTTAATTATTGGGTAATATTGCATTTCCGATGTAGAGTGAGAGCGATACCTTCGGTAAGCTTCGCTAACGCATTTTATGGATTTAGAGTAGAGAGTGCGATCGCATTTTTGATGTAGAGTTTAAGAGCGATCACTCAAAGTAAAAATATTTATTTCTAAATCTAAACACCTTATATTATATAATTCTAATAAAAGAACTTGTTGTAGAATCATACCCAACCTTACGAACTTCATTAGAATGTTCCTTAAAATCAGAATAAATATTAGAATTTCCCATTGAAATGATAACAACCTGCACTCCTTCCCGACGAGCAAACTTCATAGCTGGAATAAAGTCGCTATCTCCTGTTACAAGTATAAGTCGTTCAACAGTATGCTTGAGAGTTAATGAAGCTACATCAAGTCCAATTTCAATTTTAATATCTACACCCTTTTGTTGAAGATCAGCTTGAATATCAGTATCTAAAATAGCTCGTCCAGTTTTGATAATTGAGTAGAATATTTCTTGATAATCCATCCTTTAAACTGATTTCATTCAAGTTCCTTTGGATACAAAACTAATAAGTTGACATATTAAACTAAAACTGTTATTCTGTAAATATCCGAACGCCAGTAGGCTGGCACAACTTATACAGCACTTTCTGGTGTTATGAGGTACACCACTGGCGGGCAAGATGCCCACTCCACAAGAGTTTTATTATGAAAATTTGTACCTGATAGCAATGGAATCTGCTGTAACGCCTTTCTTCTAGAAATTTATAGACTATGGAGGAAGGGCATAATATTTTAATACAGCGAATAGTTATATTTTCTTTGGGAGTTGCGATACCTTAGGTTCGCTATCTCTTCGAGACGCTACGTGATCGCTAACGCATTTTTAATAAACTTTTTGACATACATTATAATAATTCTTATCTACAACCAACTTAACCAAAATAACTATGAGTGTCAGTCTTACACCTAAGCAAGAACATTTCATTCAAACAAAACTAGAAACTGGAAAATACAACTCTGTAGAAGAAGTTTTAGAAATTGCTCTCCAGTTACTAGATGAATATGATCGCGCTGAGTCAGAATGGGTTAAAGAAGTGCGCGAAAAAATTGATGCTGCGATCGCAATTTCAGAACATACAGCACCTATTGGTGGTGAAAAATTTGTAAATCAAATTTTAGATCGTTTTCAACAACGCCCCGAAAATCAGGTTATTTAGAATAACTGTAAAGCTTTTTTAGCTTCATGAGAAATAGCTGCCACTTCATCATTTACTAAGTTCGCTAGAATAGCTTTAGCATCCTCACTATCTAAACGAGTTAAAGCTTGCACAACTCTATAACGTACTTGCCAATCTGCACTAGTGCTATATGGTACTAAAATTGGAACTGCTTGTATATCTCCCAATTCCCCAAAAGAACTAATGGCCGCAGTTTGAATTAAACCATTATCGGAAGAAATTGCTTCTTTGAGTAATTCAAAGCCGCGTGGATCTCCTAATTCTCCCAAGGTCGCAATAATGCTAAACTGGACTAACCATTCTGGTGTTTTTTGGTAAAGCTTTTGTAAGTCCTCAAAAGCATCATGTAATTTTAGCGCACCTAAACAGTCTGCTGCGGCTGCTTGAACATCAGGTTCAGGATCTTCCAGTAAACCCCGTAATATTGTCAAGGATAATGGTAAATTCTGTTTTCCCAGGGTATCCATTTGACTAACCGCAGCGTAACGTACCCGCGCATTGCTATCACCTATAGCAATCCGTATTAATTCTAAACCGATATGTGGTTCTAGTTCGCGGATTTGATTAACCGCACGTAAGCGATCGCCCAAATTGTCAGAATCTAGTAATGTTTTAATAGTATCAGCAGAAACAGGCATTTAATTATCCTATGTCAGTTGTCAGTTGTCAGTTGTCAGTCAGTTGTTGCTTAAAAATATTTCTCTTTGGTGTTTCCTACTCAGCAGCCATAGCACGAATAATATCACCACGAGTGAGAATACCAATGACATTACCACCATTGTCAAGAACAGGAAGACGCTGAACCTTGTGATTTTGTATTAATTGTGCTGCTTCTTGTAATGATTTATGAGGAGAAATAGCCACGGGATTTTTACTCATAACTTCTCCTACAGTTTGTCCTAAAGCCTTATGCAAGTCTCGTTCATAGGTAGCAGGATTTTGTAAATAAATCACACTATCCAAAATCATAATATATGCGGGTGGAGTGACACCAGTTTCTTGCCACATCAAATCTGTTTCTGATAAAATACCTACTAATTTACCAGCGTCATCAATTACAGGTAAACCACTAATTCGTTTTTCTGCTAGAATCTGGATAGCTTCCTTTAATGGAGTTTGAGGACGGACGAGTATAGGATCACAACTCATCACGTCAGCAACGGTTTTAGACATTTTTTACCTACACCTTTACTTTAATAAAAGTCATTTTAACCATTGTAGAAAATTATTAGTAACAAATAAATAGTGTTAATACATTGTTACTTTTGATTGTTATCATAACACAAACAAAATATCCCTAACTTCTTTGATAAATTATTTTTTACGAAAGATTAACTGAAGAAGTCGGGGATATAAACGCAGGTTTAAAGGTTTGTAAATATTGGGAATAAATGTCTAATTTATAAATTTTCCTGATCATATTTCCTTAAAGCAGTGATAATTTCCCCATTCGCTTTCGGGAAATTAAAATTATCCAATTCGTCCAAACTCACCCAACGAATTTCATCACATTCTATAGTTTGGGGAATACCAGTTAAATGTCGAGAATGATGTACCGTTAAAGTCACCCGTAAATGAGAGTAAGTATGATCAATAGTAATCAAATGTTCTCCAACTGCAATTTCTATTCCCAACTCTTCCGATATTTCGCGTTTAATACATTCTTGAATAGTTTCACCAATTTCGATTTTTCCACCTGGAAATTCCCATAAACCACCCATTGTACCTTGAGGAAGCCGACGGTCAATTAAAATTTGTTTTTGGTCATTCCAAATAACAGCAACACCAATAATTTTATGAGGAATAGAAAAATTGCTTTCAGTCATACAAGTAGGTTGTCGTTAAAAATTGTCGTTATGACAAGGGAACAGGGGACAGAGAACAGGTTTTGGTTACTTTTTCTTACTTACAGCAGTTTTCGTGTATTTGTACCACACGCTAATTTTTCTATACCTTTCTTCCTTTGCGTCTTTGCGCCTTTGCGTGAGATATAAAATGTGGTTCATTTACCCGAAAATCGCTGTATGTCGTCTTTTTTTCGTTCACCTACTTAATATTATCTATCAACTACCAATAAATAATCAAAAAACTCGGCAGATTAATTATATCTCTACCGAGTTGATCTTTGTTTTGATAATTTTCCTAAGCTACAATAATATTATTCAACGCTATTATTCGCTTCTGTTGCTTGTACAACCATATCAAAACCCATTCTTTGTTCTGCATTGCGTAGAAAGTAACCACTAATCATAGCGGATGCTAGTAAGCGACCCAAACTTTCTCGACTGGTAGAAATAGTAATACCGAACTGTTCAGAGGGTAAATTTCCTAAAAGTCCGATAATATTACGTTCCATGACCTGTAAAACTTCATGGGAACTGGGTTTGGATAATTGAGTAATTGTATCTGGACTTAATGATTTAACGTATTGCCATAATAAATTACTGGCTTCCGACTCACTATTAAAAAATTCTGATACTCTGTTAGATTGATTACTCACGTTTGACCTCCTATAGTGTCACTGATAACAATGGGGTTTGTGACTGAAATAACTGATAGTATTGTTGCTTTTGGAATTAGTTGACTATTATACAGATGATATTAAGAATATAGCAGATTATTCCTGACGAGTGAGTCGTTTTAACCGTACTAAAAATGGGAGTATTTTGCGCCTATGGACATGGGTGGGGAAACTCCACCCACAAACAAGGAAATAGGCAACTAACTTGCAAGATATTCATTCATAGTGGCTTTAGATTTGCGAAGTTTACTTAAAGCTTCGCGTTCAATTTGACGAACCCGTTCCCTGCTAATATTCAGAACTTCACCAATTTTAGCCAAAGTTAAGGATTGTCCATCTTTTAGTCCAAAGCGGAGACTAATTACATCCTGTTGTTGGGGGGTGAGTTCCGACATCATCCGCTCTAAGTCATAAGATAGAGAAGTTTGCATGACAAAATCTTCTGGTGTTGCACCTGTATCTTCTAACATTTCCCCAAGTTCAGTATCATAATTATCTCCTAGACGTAAATCCAGAGATAATGGCAGACGAGCCTTTTCTAGATATTCTCGCACCTGTTTAGGTGTGAGGTCTAATTCTTGGGATAATTCAGCTATTGTAGGCGCACGTCCCAGACCTTGGGATAGTTGACGCTGGGCTTTTTTAATTTTATTGAGTTTTTCGGTAATATGAATAGGTAGGCGAATAGTCCGGGCTTTTTCGGCAATAGCACGGGTAATAGCTTGACGAATCCACCAATAAGCATAAGTAGAAAATCTATAGCCTTTAGTGGGGTCAAATTTTTCTACACCTCTTTGCATACCAATACTGCCCTCTTGAATGAGGTCAAGTAAATCAACATTGCGCTTAATGTACTTTTTGGCAATAGAAACAACTAATCGGAGATTGGCCTCGACCATTTTCCGTTTAGCTATTTCACCTTGGGAAATGGCCTGATTTAGTTCTGATACTTCTAAATCAGATGCTGCTGCCCATGCTTCTAAACTTGGTGGATGACCCAACCGGGTAGCAAGACCTTCCCGGATCTCATGCAAGGCAGTAGATCGTTGCACCTGTTTACCATAAAAAATCTCTTCTTCGTGGGTGAGGAGTGGCACGCGGCCAATCTCACGCAGGTAAGTCCGCACGAGGTCGGTGGCTGTTTTAGCGGTCTTCATGGCGCTACTCTTTGGTAATGGTGGGTTACACTATTGTGTGCTGTGTTTTGATAGACTCGTGAATCGAATCATCATACTGGCAAGTTGCTACCTAATTCGACTGGAAACCCTGATGATGGTTGACAACAAAAGCGCCTAGTCAAAGACTGTTGTTCCTAGAAGGGTAAATTAGGCATTTTATTGCTAAATAGTACATTTATATCCTGGTTTTTACAAGTATCTAGAACTTAGATACAGGGTAGCAAGCCAGATATTTTTCGTGTTTTTAGCAATATTAAGAATTGTAACATTTATGAGAATAATTTGACTACCGCAAAATCCGCACTTTCCCAGCTAACTGACATCACCTCAAAATCTCAAGTTGCTGAACATCTTACATTTAAAGGGTTTGAGCCAAATTATTCCCCAAAAAATTCCTTCCTCATATTTGTTAAAATATCTCAATAATAACCATAATTATTCTCTTGTAATAATTGCTTAATGTTTGTGTTAATGGTTCATGGTCTATGGTTAGTGGTCAGTGGTTAAGAAAATAGGACTGAGGTAAAGGTAAAATCCGGTTAAAACCTTTTTCCTTCCTGTCCTATCTTTTGACAACACCCTCGCTAACGCCTCTATTTCTAGTGGTTCATTCTCTCGTCACGGGGGCTGAAATCCTCAGAAAATAACTGACAATTGACAATTAACTTTGATGACAATATTCCTGAATAGTTTTGACATCTAATGTAGTATTTTGTAGAGAACGGATAGCAGCGACTGTAGCCCTAGCACCTGCAATGGTGGTAATAATGGGAATTTTATAACCTAACGCTGTGCGACGAATTAGCTTAGAATCTGCATGGGCTTCTTCTCCAGAGGGTGTGTTAATAATCAGTTGAATGTTACCATTTTTGATAGCATCAAGAACATGGGGACGACCTTCATGGAGTTTAAGAATTGATGTCACTTCTAACCCTGTTTTTTCCAAAATTTGGCGTGTACCTTGGGTGGCCATAATTGTAAAGCCTAATTTAATAAACTCCTTAATCACATCAGCGGCTAAAGGTTTATCTCTATCACTCATAGACACAAATACAGTCCCCTGAAGCGGTAGTTTTTCCCCTGCACCTAATTCTGCTTTAGCAAAAGCGCGGCCGAAGTCCTTATCAATGCCCATTACTTCCCCTGTTGAGCGCATTTCTGGACCTAATATGGTATCTGTACCCGGAAATTTACTAAATGGTAAAACGGCTTCTTTAACGGCTATATGCGAGGGAATGACTTCTTCGGTGAATTTTAATTCCTCTAAGGTTTTACCGGACATAACTAAGGAAGCTAGTTTGGCTAATTGTACACCTGTAGCTTTAGATACAAAAGGAACAGTCCGTGATGCTCTGGGGTTAGCTTCCAGAATATACACCTGGGGAGAATAACTATTATTACTAACTATAGCGAACTGAATATTCATTAATCCCACTACAGATAGAGCTTGTGCTAGTTGTACTGTCCATAAACGGATTTGGTTTAGCACTGCTGGAGACAAGGAAATTGAAGGCAATGTACAAGCAGAATCACCTGAGTGAATACCCGCTTGTTCAATATGTTCCATGATGCCACCAATAACAACGTTACCAGTATGGTCTGCGATCGCATCTACATCTACTTCAATGGCATTTTCCAGGAATTTATCAATTAAAATGGGGTGTTCCGGTTCTACTTGAACTGCAAAGGTCATATACCTTTCTAATTCAGTATCAGAATAAACAATTTCCATGGCGCGTCCTCCCAGTACATAACTAGGACGTACCACCACTGGATACCCAATACGCTTGGCAACAATTAAAGCATCTTCATAACTTCTAGCCATACCATTAGGCGGTTGAGCGATATTTAATTCTTGAAGAATCTTTTCAAACCGTTCTCGGTTTTCTGCCATGTCAATAGAATTAGGTGATGTTCCCCAAATTGCTGTATTTTGGATTTTGGATTTTGGATTTTGGATTTCCTCATTTTGGGCTGCTTGTTGTTGAAGATACTCTTGCAACGGTACTGCCAATTTTAATGGTGTTTGACCACCAAATTGGACTATTATCCCCTGGGGACTTTCAGCTTCGATGATATTGAGAACGTCTTCTTTTGTCAATGGTTCAAAATAGAGGCGATCGCTGGTATCATAGTCTGTAGAAACCGTTTCTGGGTTAGAATTGACCATAATAGTTTCATACCCGGCATCATGTAAAGAATACGCAGCATGACAACAACAATAATCAAACTCAATCCCTTGTCCAATACGGTTGGGACCACCTCCCAAAATCATCACCTTGGGTTTATCGCTAGGTAATACTTCCGTTTCCTCTTCGTAAGTAGAATAATAGTATGGAGTCAAGGACTCAAATTCTGCCGCGCAGGTATCAACAGTTTTGTAAACGGGGATAACTTCTAAGTATTTGCGATAGGTGCGAACCTCGTCCTCCTTAGTTTTAGTACAATATGCTATTTGGCGATCGCTAAAGCCATTTCTTTTAACAGCATACATTTGTTCTTTTGTCAACTGTTTTAAAGGAGTGCGTTTGAGAAACTTTTCGATTTCTAGCAGTTCTTGTAACTTATCTAAAAACCAGGGGTCAATAGCCGTTAATTCGTAAATTTCCTCATTACTAATTCCCAATTGCATAGCATGACGCACAGAAAAAATCCTTTCTGGGTTTGGTGTCCGCAACTGGGCGCGAATTTGTTCACCGCTGGGCAATTTTTCGGCCTTATCAGCCCCCCAACCAGCGCGGCCTGTTTCCAAGGACCGCAAAGCCTTTTGAAAGGATTCATTAAATGTGCGGCCAATGGCCATGGCTTCACCCACTGACTTCATTTGTGTCGTGAGTACCGATTCAGAACCAGGGAATTTTTCAAATGCAAACCGGGGAATTTTTGTGACAACATAGTCAATGGTTGGTTCAAAACAAGCGGGAGTTTTCTTGGTAATATCGTTTTGCAGTTCATTCAACGTATAACCCACCGCCAACTTAGCCGCAATTTTGGCGATAGGAAAACCCGTAGCTTTGGAAGATAAAGCCGAACTTCTAGATACACGGGGATTCATTTCAATTACGACTACATCACCATTTTCGGGATTTACTGCAAACTGGATATTAGAACCACCAGTTTCTACACCAATTTCCCGGATAATTTTAATGGCCATGTCCCGCAGCCGTTGATATTCCTTATCGCTGAGAGTTTGAGCGGGGGCAACCGTGATAGAATCTCCTGTATGAATCCCCATGGGGTCGAGATTTTCAATAGAACAGATAATAACAACATTATCGGCTAGATCTCGCATTACCTCTAATTCATACTCCTTCCAGCCCAATAAAGACTGGTCAATGAGAATTTGGGAAACCGGACTAGCGTCAATACCCACCTGGGCCATTTCTTCAAATTCTTCTTGATTATAGGCGATACCGCCCCCCGTCCCTCCCATTGTAAAGGCTGGACGGATAATTAGGGGATATGTACCAATTTCTAAAGCGATCGCTTTTGATTCTTCTAAACTAGAAGCTGTACCGCTGGGACACACTGCTACGCCAATTTTCGCCATGGCCTCGTTAAACAGTTTCCTATCTTCGGCTTTTTCAATGGCTGGTAATTTCGCACCAATTAACTCGACATTGTACTTTTCCAAAACGCCATTTTTTGCCAAAGCCACAGCTAAATTCAACGCGGTTTGTCCACCCATGGTTGGTAACAAAGCATCTGGCTGTTCTTTAGCGATAACTTTTTCCACTATTTCCGGTGTCAGCGGTTCAATATAAGTGCGGTCCGCTGTTTCGGGGTCAGTCATAATTGTCGCTGGGTTGGAATTGACCAGCACTACTTCATAGCCTTCTTCTCGCAAGGCTTTACAGGCTTGAGTTCCAGAATAATCAAATTCACAGGCTTGGCCAATGACAATGGGACCTGAACCCAACAGGAGAATTTTTTTGAGGTCTTGACGACGGGGCATAGTTTTTACCTTAGATGACAAAAATACAAATCTTGGACTATTTTAAAGGTCTTTACCCCCCATCATGCCATTCATTATCAACTTTTCCGGGTAGCAATTGCTAACAGGGGAAGGAATTATGGATATGGAGGATTTTTCTGACTAGTTTTCATATTTTTTTCCTCACGCAGAGGCGCAAAGACGCAGAGAGGTTAAGTGTTTATTTATTGGTTATAAGTTATGTTGAATAAAGCTAAGGATTTCACTATGTACCGAGTTCTGTATGGCTACGCCACGCAAGCTATCAAAAATCAAATAGGAGTCCTATGTGAAATATTTGAGAAATTGCATTTACAGCAGATTCCATTGCTATGAGGTACAAATTTTAATAATAAAACTCTTGTGGGGTGGGCATCTTGCCCGCCCGTGGTGTACCTCATAACACCAGAAAGTGCTGTATATTTAAAGAAATAAATGACAATATTTTGAATTAGCTAAATATAAAAAATGGCAGAAAAATAATTTACACTTTTCTGCCAGAATAATTAATTTTGTAAAATTCTCAATTACTAAAAATTTTTACCATTTAAGTTTAGTTGAATTGAGATTACGAAAAGTTTAGTTTTTAGCCCGTTGAACAAAACCCAAGGTTAAACTATCTTTAGCTAAGAAGTGAGCTAAATGATACGCTCTTTCTTCAGTTTTTAGGAGGATTTTTTCGTATAAATATCTTGTACCTCTATCCCCTAAACTCTCAGCCTGTGAGGCTTGACGGCGAATTACACCAATTAATGCTTGTTCGGCTACTAAATCATTTTCTACCATCTTTCGCGCCGAAAATACACCATCTGCTTCTGTTTCAAAACAGCATAATTCAGCTAATTTACTAAAACTCGCTGCTGGTATTCCACCCAAACCATTTAAACGCTCACCAATTTCATGAATATGATCTTGTACTTCTTTGTACCTGGAATTGAAAAATTCATGTAGTGCATTAAATTCCGCACCTTCAACTACAAAATGATGTTTTTGATATTGTAGATACAATGCCTGAAAACTAGCTAATACGACATTAAATCCTTCAACAACTGGTGCGGTTACACTGTGATCTAATAGTATAGAATTGTCATAAATCTGACCAAAATTGTGTAATATAGTTTGCGTATCAGACATGGTTTTCCCCTCTTTTTCAGAGTTATAGTTTTTAACTGCTTACCTTTGATATTTTAGCATTTTAAAAATGAAAATAAGGCTACTAAATATTAAAAACTTTGACATTATTAGTAATTGAAATCATCAATTTTTGTAATATATCCGCCTTTGTAGCTATATATATTGACTTAAATCACAAAATGTGCATATCCCTCGAAATAAAAATAATGAGATTTTTTATCAAAATTAATGACAATATTTTGCACTTGATGTACTCTAAAAGAAGAGGCTAAACTCTAACTAGTTTGTAAATTTAGATTGTCAATCCCTAATTTTACTGCAATTTTCTGGCATTTTTGGAGGCCATTAATTTGAAATCTTCTCCCTTAGAAACGGACAAAGGACACATCCTTGATATAGCTTGGACAGATCGTTGGCAAATTTATCAACGCTTACAAGAATTAGATATAATTTGTGTTTGTGAGACTAACCAGCCTTTAATAGTAGAAGTGAATAACCCCACCGCAGCTATTCAACTCTGGAGTGTAGTTCAACAGTTCAATGCTTCCCGTCAAGACTTGATTACAAACATTAAAAATAGTTGGTATATTCGATAGCAAAAATTTTAGTTAGATAGGAAAAAGATGAGCATATATACTGATTCAAAAGTAACAGAATTTTGTTTTGAGGGCAGATTTTTGGATTTTGTCATCAAGGATGGATATAAGCTAAAAGGCTTGTTATTATGGACTTCTGAAGGTGAATGTTATATAAAATTAGCCAAACATTTACGGAATGCTTTTGATTTGCGTTTACCTCAAGGGACTTGGTTACAAGTTGTGGGGACTAAACAATACAACGCCAAAAAAGATCAGGTAACATTGGTAGCGGAACGAGTCATGGCTGCAAGTGATGATATGGGATATAGTGCAGTTCATCTAGTAAAGACGAAACCGGACAAAGTGCAAAAAATTTTAGTTTGTCAAAAATCTGATTGTATGAAACGCGGTGGTAAAGCTTTGTGTCAAGCTTTGGAGTCAGAATTAACAAATCATGGTTTAGAAAATTCAGTCGCTATTAAAGGTACTGGCTGTATGAAAAACTGTAAAGCTGGACCTAATTTAGTTATGCCTGATAAAACTCGTTATAGTAAAGTTAAAGCCGAACAAGTTACAGCTTTAATACATAAGCATTTTTCCGGGTAAATTCGGGAGAAAAGGGAGGATATGGTAGTAAATATTCCCAGGTTTGTTGAAGTTTAGATCCGTTTTAACCACCTTGCGCTACCAGTTGTTCTACATAAGTCCGCATGGTGTCAGGTAAGGATATATTCATACTTTTCATGAGGTAATTTCTGTGAATGTTATTTTCTATAATATGGCAAGTTTTGTTATTTTCTGCCATTACTAGAAAAAACTATGTTGAACGTGGTAAATCCAAAAAATTAGCTATTACTTTGCGTTCATAAAATCTTGATTATTTTAAATGCAATGGTTCGGGATAATCTTCCTTGGAGTTTTCAAGAGCAAGATAATTTACAATCCATCTGAAACCTAACAAAGCCTGGTAAATGTTGGGTTTCGTTCCTCAACCCAACCTACGTAATTTGATTTTTTTGAGCTTAAATGATAAGTATTGGGTTAAATAGAGCAACTTAGGTTTTCATCAAATAAATATCAACAATTATTTCTTACCAATAATCACAATTATGAACAGGGAAACAGTATTAAATTATCTTGAAAATGGGTACACTTTATCTCTCACTAGATCCTTTACTTATTGAATAATTTGGGTATCTGGGGTAACAATATATGGTAAAATTGATCTCAAAACTACACACAAAACATGGCCACAAAGATCCCCGTAACTGTCATCACAGGCTTCTTAGGAAGCGGTAAAACTAGCATTATCCGTCACTTACTCCAAAACAACCAAGGACGACGCATAGCAGTATTAGTCAACGAATTTGGTGAACTGGGAATAGACGGAGAATTATTAAAATCCTGTCAAATTTGCCCGGAAGATGAAGTACAAGAAACTCCAGAAAATACTAACATATTCGAACTGACAAACGGCTGTTTATGCTGCACTGTTCAAGAGGAATTTTACCCCACAATGAGGGAATTAATTAAACGTCGAGATAGTATTGATTATATTATCATTGAAACGTCTGGTTTAGCTTTACCAAAACCTTTAATTAAGGCCTTTCGTTGGCAAGAAATTCGCAATGCTGCTACGGTAGATGCAGTAATTACTGTAGTAGATTGTGCTGCGGTTTCTGCGGGAACTTTTGCTAGTGATTTAGATGCTATAGCTGCCCAAAGACAAGAAGATGATAGTCTAGAACATGAAACACCATTACAAGAATTGTTTGAAGATCAACTTGCTTGTGCTGATTTAGTGATTTTGAATAAAACTGATTTAGTTAATAGCGAAACTCAAGCAGAAGTTTTAGAATTAGTCAAGAAAGAATTACCGAGAGTTGTGAAAATTGTCGCTAGTGATTATGGTAAATTAGACCCATCTATCTTATTAGGATTTGCAGCCGCAGTTGAAGATAATTTAGATAATCGTCCTAGTCACCATGACACGGAAGAAGACCATGATCATGATGATGAAATTAACTCAACTCACGTGATTTTAAACCGGACTTTTGACCCGGAAAAGTTACAAGCAACATTAGAAAAACTGGCACAGGAACAAGAAATTTACCGTATTAAAGGATTTGTAGCTGTTGCTAATAAACCCATGCGGTTAGTTATGCAAGGTGTAGGGAATAGATTTGATAAATTTTATGATCGTCCTTGGAAACTAGAAGAAGCAAAACAAACCAGTTTAGTTTTTATCGGTCGTAATTTACAATCTTCAGCAATAGAATCTCAATTAGTAGCTTTGTAATTTTGTAATATGAATACCACAGATTTGTTTAATGTTGCCAATGTTTTTGTTTTACCTTTTTGGGCTTTGATGATTCTTTTACCTAACTGGAATGTCACCCGCAAGGTCATGGAATCTTATCTACCTTTTGTGGTTTTAGCTGCTGGGTATTTGTATTTATTTGTGACTAGCATTACTCCAGAAAATGCTGCTGCTTTATCAAATCCTCAATTAGCAGATATAGCCAAGTTTTTTAGTAATGAAACTGCTGCTGCTACAGGTTGGATTCATTTTTTAGTCATGGATTTATTTGTGGGAAGATGGATTTATTGGCAAGGACAAAAAACCGGCATTTGGACAATTCACTCCATAGCTTTATGTTTATTTGCAGGTCCTTTAGGTGTACTTTCTCATATTTTCACCTATTGGATTTCTAAAGCCTTTTCTCAAGGTGCTGAGGGTGTAACAGAAGAAGAAAAAGTAGGGGTTTAGTTAAGTTCACTACTTGACAATGAATTTACAGCACTTACCGATGTTATGAGGTACAAAGTCACCCCACCCCCAACCCCCTCCAATATCAAAAGTTTATCCTTTTCTTCCCCCCGCTGCGGGGGGATTGAGGGGGGTGCGAGGAGGGGGCTTAATATGTACCTCATAA
>JBJUHT010000247.1:0-2607 GCA_046070105.1 Dolichospermum sp. | reverse complement strand
GTGACTTTGTACCTCATAACATCGGTAAGTGCTGTATATATAATACTCTGTTATAAATATCTGAAAAAAACTATTAGCTAAAATAGCAGCTTGAGTTCTGTTTGTCAGATTTAGAACGTTTACAATATTTTCATTTGAGTCTTGGGGTATTTATATAATAGGAAACTGAGGGATTATATCATCTATCTCTGTCATTAATTTAATTGTTTCTATGACGACAATAATTATTTTTTGATAATGAGTAATTTCCGCGTCAGATAAATCTATGTTAGCATTTTTTCTTTCTTTTAACCATTTATCTAATACTTGATAACCACCAATTTTAAATTCCCATACTATTGGAGAAACTCCCGAAAAATAACAGTTCTGATTAATCAAAATTTGCTGTTTATTTGTATTATATTTAACTTGAGTTATTTCATTTTTACCATCACCTTGATAATGAATAGCGCCTCTTTCTTCTCCATTAAATAAAGGTAAATTAGCAGTAGTAGAAGTTTCTGATTTAGTCATGGGAGTTGGGGGCAGATTTTTCATCAAATGTAAATTAACTAACTTTTCTCCTTTGATAACTAATTGATTAAATAATTCATTATTGCTAGTTAAAGGAAGACGCGGAAAATCAATCTTTAAAAACTGGGAGTATCGTTGACGATATTGAGGAGAATGAAACACAGCATAAATATAATAAAAGATATTTTCTGCTGTGGGAATATAACCTAACTTCTCGTTAATTGCAGTGATAAATTCAGAAGAAAAGTTAGGTGTTCTTTCTTGTGACGTTTCGTTTTCTGGATAAATATAAAGAGGAAATAAATAATTAATTTCCTTAGTTTTATTAGAAATAGCACAAGATTCTATGATATCTTGAGTAGTACCAACTAAAGACCATTCTCCAGACTGAGATTGTTGTCTAACAGTAATTAATCCTATATTATCACCAAGAATCATATTTTTCATCACATCATTTCGAGGCATACAAATAAATCCCCTTGATTTACCTGTATAATAGGTATATCTGATATCAAAAGGACGATATAAAATTGGTTTAATTAATCCATGATCAATAATTACATTATCAGTTACTTTTTCCTTAACTCTACTTTTCTTAATATCATCCTGTGCTAAAATAACTTGCCAATCTCTAGTATCTTTACCTAAATCATACTTTTCTCTAGCTGTTTCTGTCGGTAAAAATCCAAAATCATTAACTATTTTTGCCACATCTTCAGGAGTTTTCTGAATTGTTAAAGCATCTCGTGCTGTGACAATTCCCACAGAATTAACAAGCATGATATCAGTTATTTTCCAACCTCGATTATATTCTTCTAAAGCATAAATATCTTGGGGAGTGAATAAATAAAATGGAGAAATAGGATTGATTTTTTCCCATTCCACAGTTTTCATAGTTAATTCTTGTAATAATTGATATTTATAATCACGACTTCCCCATAAATCATAATAGAAAATACCATTTTCTGGTTGATGTTGCTGTTTAAATATCATCTGACTTTCAGGAATATCTTTCACAGCAATTAAAATCGCTACTCCCTGTTGAATATCAAAGACATTTTGATCTATACTTCCATCTGGAGAAACTTCTTTTTTCTTAGCATTACCATGTAAATTAACAATATAAATGCGGTTAAAACTTTGTAATAAATTTTGACGCATTCCCCGAAATGTGGGATTATCTAAATAACCATGATTGGTAACAAAAGCTAAAATTCCCACTCCTGTTTTATCAATTCTCCATTGTCCAAAACGGATAAATTTTACATAATCATCTTGTAACCATTTGGGATTTTTTTCATCTAAAGATAATCCATCTATTTGATAATAATCTTTAACTAATCCTTCTATCCATTCATTTTTATTTTCTGAATGTCCCGAATAGGGAGGATTTCCTAAAACTACATGAATAGGGATTTCCGTTTTAATTGCTGCTGCTTGGTTTGCTTCTGCTGAGATATACTGGCCTAAAATTAATTCTGATTTTTTCACTCCTTCATTTAAAGCATTAGTTAAAAAGATATTTAATCTTTCTTTTTCTTGAAATTCATAACCTAAGTTTTCTAATAATAATCCCAGTTTTAAATGTGCAATTGTATAAGGAGTCATTAATAACTCAAAACCATAGAGACGTTTGAGAACTTGTTTCTCTCTAAATAATTGATTCCAACGGTTGACTCCATATTTTTCAAAGTTAAAATAAATTTGTTTAATGACTTCATATAAAAAAGTTCCTGTTCCCGTAGCTGGGTCTAAAATTGTGACGTTTTTACTACCTAAACCATCATCTAAATTAAAATCATTTTCTAAAATATCATTAACTGCTTTAACAATAAAAGATACTACAGGTTCAGGAGTATAATAAACTCCTCGACTCTTTCTTAATGATGCTTCATAAGCTGCTAAAAATGTTTCATAAAAGTGGACTATGGGATCTTGTTTTCTTGTTTCTTGTCCAAAGTTTTGTAGAATATTAACCATATCAACTTTAGCTAAAAGTTCTATTAAAATATCAATTGTCCAATTAATTTTACTAATTATATTTGTGGAAATAACGGTAGTAAATAATCCTTGTAAAAAGGGGATTTTATCACT
>JBJUHT010000246.1:0-13850 GCA_046070105.1 Dolichospermum sp. | reverse complement strand
AGCTAAAGAAGTTTTACCTGTACCTGGTTTACCGGTTACTAATAAGGGTCGTCGTAAATATAAAGCAGCATTAACTAATTCTACCTCTTCTTTACGTGCTTGAAATGTCTCAGCGCGTCTTTTTTTAGGATCGCTATTAGTATTATTAAAATCTCGCCAACTGGGAGGTTCTGGAAGGGTCCAGTTTTTATTGACTTGATTGTTTCCTTGAAATATTTTCCAGTCTGTCATAATAATACCTAGTTAATAATGATTGGTTCAGGTTTAAATGGTAAAATGTGAGGGTTTTCGTAAATGATAAAAACATTATTTACGAATAGATATTCACGATCATGAAGCCAAAAATCTATATATTGTTTCATAACATGATTAGGTAATGTATGAATAGAACAATCTAATTCATGATTTGCTCTCCTTTCATATTCTTGTTGCTCTAAAGTAATTTTATCTCTGTGACAGATAGCGATAGGAACAGCATTACTCTTTAATGAAATAAAAATATTAGTAATTTTACTATTATCATTTTTGATATTCTCATCAAAGATATTTAGTATAACACCAATTGCTTGATTCATTAATAGAGAAAATCTTCTTTCATCATATTCATGTAGCTTTTGAAAATTATTGCAGGTAATATTTTCTAATTTCTGCCATTTATCAATCCAATTGCTTTGTTTAACTCTTAGATAGTTTGTGTCTAAACGTGTGACATCACGAACTATCACCGGATATCTGACACCTACAGCAATTATTTCTTCAACATCATTAATTTTCCATGTTTGAACAGGATGATTAAGGTATTGTGAAGGTAGAAAAAATACAAATTTTATTTCACTTTCCAAGTTACAAGGAATTTTTTGGAATAATGAACAAAAAACTTTTTCGATATTATCAAGTGTAAAGCTATCATCGGGAGAATCAGAAAAATTAATTGGATGAAACCCTATTTGGTGTTCTATATAATTTTGAATATTAGGAATAACACCACCACTAATTTTAAATTTTGGGATTTTTGATCTTGATTTTGTTGTCAATGGTTCTATTTTAATTAATATGTATGATTCCGGTTTAGTATGAGTATTTTGATATTGTTGGTTAACATCTTGAATCAGTCTATCAAAATCTTCTATATTATTACTTCCCCATTTTTGTAAATCTTCTAACGTTGTTTGAGGAATCCGAGAATCAGTAATTAAAGATTTAATAAATTTTGCTGTATTATCGTTATGATTAAATTTTTCGTTACTATGTGAATTACGTTTATCCAAATCATATAAATCTTTAACAATAGATTCTACAGATTCTACTTTGGTTTGAATAGATTTTACAGATTCTACTTTGGTTTGAAGCGAATTTCTTGAACAACAAGATTTATAAGCTGTTTGAATAGCAGAATTTATAGCTATATCTGTATCCAGATTAGCAGTTAAGATTTTAACAAGGCTGAAAAAACTATTAGGTTTTAACTGTTTTATTTCATTGTCATTTTTTTTCATTTCTTCATAAATACTGTCTATTTGTAGTTGTAAATTATTTTTATTTTGAGCATTTTCTGCTGCATTAAGTTGTTCATAAAGTGCTGTATAATCCTTTTCTAGCTTTTTGTATCTCTTTTCTAATTGCTCACGTTTAATATCATCAGGGTTTTCCATATTATAAAAAGTCTCCAGAATTTATAATCAAAATCGTTTAATTATTTGATTCCATAGGTAGAGGTTTAGCAGTGCTAAACCCATACAAATAGATGAAAATTTGTCACGCGAAATTATTTACTTTCCTTTTTGATTTCTTGTCTGACCACTTCGATATCTAACTCCAATATACGAGCAATTTGTTCTACAGTTAACCCCTCACATAACAATCTAGGAATTGTTTTTAACTTAGTTTCTAACTCCGTCTCTTCTCTAACTTCTTGATAAAATCGAGTTTGTTGCCATTCTGTTAATCCAAACATTGCCTCTAACTCCTGACGAGTATAAGATGAAAATTTGTAAACCAACATTCTCTCTACTAATTCTAAAAGATTACGACCATTTTCTGCATCTGCTGTTTTCACCAAATTAATCAAACTTCGTGCTTTTTGTATAGCCTCATCTTCAGGGGAAACTACTAATTTAATAATTCCTAAACCAATTGAAGATGATGTATCAGCTAGTTCATCTAAATAAACTACATGAATTTGTCCAGCAGCTAGTGAAGTTTGATATGCTAAGGGTATACCATTATCAAGATCCCGATTTGCCCAGAATACTACAGCTTGCCATGATTTTTCAGGTTTATACTGGTTTAAATAAAGAAATGCTTCTGTAGCTTTGAAATTGTACTTCTACAAAATAAATCGGGTCTTGTGGATACTCTGGTTTGGGCAAAAACAAGCCATCTATCCGTCGGGCTAACTCTTTGATTTCTACAGAAGAAAATTCATAATGTGAAGCCAGTGCGGGTGACTTTTCTAAAACTTCAAATAAAACACCAGGAAGATTTTGAAGTAGTGTGTAAAATATCGTGTCTGTTTTCATTTTATCACTTAAAAATGGTGATCACTCGATCATTTTTAACTGTTCGACAATATTATTCATCTCCTGTTCAATTCTGTTTAATTGTCGTTGTAAATGATTACGACTTTCGGCATTTTCTGTATAATTCAATTGGTTATATACTGCTTCATAATCGCCTTCTAAAATTCCTAATCGTTTGTTCAATTCCCTAGCTTTAATTTCTTGTACCCGACTAAATGAACGAGGTGGGTTTATTGATTGTTTGTGAATACTTTGATTTAAAAAATCCCAAGTTTCTACTAACACATTTGTCGGTATCATAAATGCCGCTTTCACTCCCTCTCGCTTTTTCTCAGCGGCCACTGCCATACCTACAACTCCCTGTAATGATTCATCCCACACAGGAGAACCACTAAAACCCGGTTCAATCTGATACCCAGGAACTTTAATGGCTTCTATCTGTATCCAGCGTGTAGCTTGAATATCACGCAGTTCACCGTCAGCCCAAACACCTGTATCATGGCCTTGGGGAAAGCCAAAGATACGGAATTTATGTTGCCAATAATCTGATGTGGTGATAAGTTTTACAGGACTCACGCCCGGTGGTAGAGTATCCTGTATGTGTAATCCGGCAATATCTTCCTTACTTTTTCCTGGGTTTACAGGTTGCCAAAATACAACTTTGGCTTTTACTTTTTGTCCAGGTGCAATGAGGGGAAAATCAACCTCTATGATTTCAGTTGGAGAGTCTTGTATATTAGTGACAATACCCAAAGCTGCTGTAATTACATGAGCGCAGGTAAGAAGATGGTACTGAGTCAATAAAAAACCAGCGCCAACAACTTTACCCTGTTTATTATAAATGCGAGCGATCGCACTTCTAAAGGTTTGAAAGTAATTTTCAGTTGACATAAAACCGAGAAATCCTAGTCCTTACCCCACTTCACCGTAATCTCAAAAGTGACTTCTCCACCCACAGAAGTTAAAATTACTCCTGCATCAGCGCTGAGTTTGACTCCAAACTTAACTTCCATTTCCTTGGGACCTAAGTCTTTAAATTTGTTACTAATGCTGGCAACTACAGGCTTAATATTATCTAGGGCTGCTTCAAAAGTTTGTTTTGCCTCTGCAATCATGCGACCAGATGGTAAAGCGACTCTCTCAGTAGAACTAAATGTATCTTCTGATTCCTCAACTTCCACTAAGAATTTACCGTCATTTTCTAACTTAAACTCAACTAATTGCTTTTCTGCCATATATAATGCTTGGTTTTAGATGGTTTTTCAAAAAAGGCGACACCCGGATTTGAACCGGGGGTGAAGGTTTTGCAGACCCTTGCCTTACCACTTGGCTATGTCGCCGCGCCTACGATTACTTATCGTAGCGCTATTTTTTTCAATTTGCACTATCTAGGAGAAATTTTTTGATTATTAATTTTTTTTAGAGACTGGACAGACTGAAAGCCTGTCCTGGATTGGATTTTAAGGATTTAATTTGACTTCTTGGGCAAAATTCGCCCAACGCAGGAAGTGAAAAGGACCAGCGACCGAACCCCAAATATGCTCATCTGTTTCAGGATTTCGCCCTCTGTCGCGGCTGATGAAGCTTTCAGCGTCAATTTCAAAATCACTGTCCAAATAGGTTCTTTGCCCGTCACGGATGACAATGCAGCCCTTTCCTGGTTCGACTGTGCCTTTGAATTTACCACCAGTCCATTCTACAATCATGTTACAACCAGAAAGTTTTTCTAGGCGATCGCTTGTCAAAGTTTGTAACCGGGGTAAATCACGGGAAGCACCGTAAAAGTCTTTTTCTGCTTTGACTGTATAGTTTTCAATGTGGATTTTATCCCCTACAGTTGTCAGATGTAACACCCGCACGCGATAGGGTTTATTCAGCATATAATCATAAGCTTGTTCTACAAACAAACTTACTCCTGATAATAGTTCCCAATGCAGGGGACGCATACATACACGAATATGGGCAAAAAAAGCCGGATTCTCGAAAACTTGGGCTTGATTGCTAAAATCTGCTGCCATCCACCGTGCTAAAGTGGTAATATCTGTAGAATGAGTCATACTAATGTGGGATTTTGCATGAGGAATGCTTATGATTTTAAATCTTGATCAGGCTCAAACTACATCTTCTATTTAACCGTATTAACCAAAACGTCCAGAAACATAGTCACGGGTACGAGCATCTAAGGGACTACCAAAGATTTGATTAGTAGCGCCAAATTCTACCATTTGACCGATGCGACTTTCATCGGTACTAAAAAATCCGGTAAAATCAGACACACGAGTCGCCTGCTGCATATTATGGGTGACAATGACAATGGTAAATTCTGTTCGCAATTTGTGTATTAAGTCTTCCACTTTCATGGTAGCAATAGGATCGAGGGCTGAACAAGGTTCATCCATGAGTAACACCTTGGGTTTGACTGCTAAAGCTCTAGCGATACAAAGACGCTGCTGTTGTCCACCAGAAAGCCCAAAAGCAGATTGTTTTAGTTTATCTTTAACCTCATCCCAGAGAGCAGCACCTTTAAGCGCGGATTCCACAATTTCATCTAATTCTACTTTCGGACATCGGCCGGCAATTTTTACGCCGTAAGCAATATTTTCATAAATACTCATGGGAAAAGGGTTTGGTTTTTGGAATACCATACCAATTTCCCGACGGAGACGATTGATATTAATGCGAGGGTCATAGATGTTTTGACCAAAAAATTCGATACTACCTTCGACTTTGACTTTTCCTTCTAATTCACTAATGCGATTAATAGTTTTAATGAATGTAGATTTACCACAACCACTAGGACCAATTAGTGCGGTAACTTGGTTTTTATAGATATCCAATGATATCCCTTGAATAGCTTTATAGTTGCCGTAGTAAAAGCTGAGATTTTTGACTTTGATCGCTGTGGTTAGATTACTCATAATTTAATGCAAAAAACGTTTTTAATTGGCTTTACTTTTCTGAGAGATTAAGCGAGATATCAAGCTAAAAAATAGCACTATGGTCAGAAGAATGATAGAAGTAGTCCAAACTAATTGGTTGACTGCTGGGTCGGGATTATTATAAAGATTAAAAATCAATACTGGTAACGAAGCAGTAGGACTTAATAAACTATCTGACCAATTTTGACTAAATAAAGCTGTAAAAATTAGTGGTGCGGTTTCACCAGCAGCGCGAGCTATGGCCAAGGAAATACCCGTAGTAATTCCTGGAATAGCAGCACTAATAATCACACGAAAGGTAGTTTGGAAGCGAGTCCCTCCCAAGGCAGCAGATGCGAGACGTTGAGGTATAGGAATTAACTTTAAAGCTTCTTCTGTTGTCAATACTATCACTGGTAGCATGATCACAGCTAAAGCAAAACCCCCAGCAATGGCGCTAAATTGCTTAGTTATGAAAACAATCACACCATAAGCGAACATCCCCACTACAATTGAAGGCACACCCGTGATAATGCTAGTAATAAATCTAACATATTGAGCGACTGGGTTGGTTTGACTAAATTCCGCTAAGAAAATTCCCGTCATTACCCCCACAGGAATACTGAATAACGCACCAATACTGACCATGAGTACAGTACCAAGAATAGCATTAGCAAAGCCATTTTCAATTAATGGACTAAATAACATCTCCAACCTAAAGCCAGAAAGTCCCCTGTGCAAAATTTCCCACAATATGGATAATAAAGGCAATAGTGCTAGGGCGGTGAGACTAAATGCTATGCCATTCATTAAGTATGTAAATACTTGTCTACTGATAGGTAAGGGCTTGCATAATTCCGTTGCTATGGATTGATCTATTTGCGAATTGAAAGAATCACTCATATTTGGATTTTGGATTTTGGATTTTGGATTTTAGATTTTAGACAAATCTTATTAGATTTTAGATTTTAGATTTTGGACAAATCTTAGGGGGTGAAGATTTTTATCTATGCTTTTTACCAACCCATTTAACTAATAAAACAGCCGCAATATTGACAGCTAGAGTTAAGGCAAATAAAATTAAGCCTAAATAGCTTAACGAACCAATATGTAATCCTGGTTCAGCTTCGGCAAATTCATTAGCTAAAACAGCGGGGATTGTGTACGCTGGATCAAGTAAAGATAGACTGATTTGAGCGTAATTACCAATTACCATGGTTACTGCCATTGTTTCTCCCAAAGCCCTACCAAGAGACAACATAGCTGCACTTACCAACCCGGAAAATCCTGCTGGTAATAACACCCGAAAAATTGTTTCCCAGCGAGTTCCTCCTAAAGCCATAGACGAACTACGTAACTCCTTAGGAATGACCAATAATACATCACGAGAAATAGCTGCCATTGTCGGTAAAATCATAATGGAGAGAATAATTCCCGCTGTCAACATATTATTTCCCACTGGATCTTCGGTATTAAATAGTGGTATGAATGCAAAAGTGCCACCTAACCATTTTTCCAAAGGTTTGATGACAGGAATAAATACAAAAATTCCCCATAAACCGATAATTACACTGGGGATAGCTGCAATTAGTTCTACCACAAAAGCGAGGGTACTTTTAACCGGAATGGGTAAGAAGTCCTCACTAGTTACTAAAGCTATGGATATACCCACGGGTACAGCTAGTAAAATGGCGATCGCACTACTTACCAGTGTTCCATAAATATACGGCAACGCGCCGAAAATTTGATTACCTGTATCCCAATCTTGACTCCATAAAAAGCCCAGTCCGAATTGACCAATAGCAGGTTGTGCTTGCTGAAAAATTACCCAAGTCATCACAAATAGAATGGCCACAGTAATACCAGCAAAAAGATACACCAGCCAGGTAAATCCTCTATCAAACCAGAAGTTAGTACCACCGATTGATATTAAATCAATCTTTCCATTATTTAAACTCAGTGAATTATTATCCCGTTCTTCAAAGGAATTAGTCATGATTAATAACAGATGGAGGAAATAAAAGGAATATACATTTTACGAAGAGATGATTCCCTCCCCTAAGGAAAGGGTGAGGGCGTGGTACTTATGAGTTTGTGTATAAAATTACTTGACAGTGCTATTTACAGTCTTTAATACACGATTGACAACATCACTGGGAATTTTAGTGTAGTTGAGGTCATCATTATATTGTTGACCGTCCTTGAGAACCCAGTTAATCCATTTTTTAATTGCGTCAGCTTTAGCGGGGTTAGAATACTGTTTGTAAACCATCATCCAAGTTAAACCAACAATGGGATAACCTTGGTCTGGGTCTCCAATAAAAACGCGGTAGTTGTCAGGAAAATTTACATTTGATAAGGCTGAGTTAGCAGATGCTAGGGAAGGAGCGACAAATTGTCTTTTCTTGTTTTGCACTTCTGCCGATTTGAGATTGTTTTTGGTAGCATAGTCATATTCAACATAACCAATAGATCCGGGATTGCTTTTCACCAATGCAGCTACCCCTGGATTTCCTTTACCTTTGAGGGCGTTTGGTAAAGTCCATTTCGGAGCGGTATTAGCACCAATTCTACCTTTGAAATAACCGCTAATAGAACTTAAATGGTTAGTAAAAATGAATGTTGTACCACTACCATCAGCGCGAACCACAAATTTAATTGGTTGATTTGGTAGATTTACACCAGGGTTATCCGCTTTAATTTTCGCGTCACTCCAGTTAGTAATTCTTCCAGAGAAAATATCTGGTAATGTAGTCCGAGATAATCTGAGGTTGTTGACACCAGGTACATTATAAACAACGGAAACAGCACCACCAGCAGTAGGTACTAAGATGACACCATTTTTAACTTTAGCAATCTCATCATCTTTCATGGCTGCATCACTAGCACCAAAGTCCACAGTTCCCGCAATGGTTTGACGAATACCACCACCACTACCAATGGCTTGGTAATTAACTTTCAAATCAGGATATTTTTTCCTAACTTCACGGGCATACTTTTCGTAAAGAGGAGCGGGAAATGTTGCTCCTGCACCGTTGAGGGTCTGAGCTAATGCCATTGTACTCAAGACTGGACTTAACGTAACAGCCCCTGTTAATAGCGAAGTAGTAATAAAACGATTCATCAAAACACTGGTTAAAAAAGTCATACTGCCTCTTAATTTTTAGAAATACCCGGCGAAAGCCAATTACATCTTGAACTAAGGGTGATTGCCTATGGTTAAGAATACATTAAATATAGGTAAAAAAAAGTTTAAGCTATGTTTAAAATTATGCTAGTAACATCAATAAATGTGGAAACAAAAAAATAACCCATCTGATGATTTATTTATCATCGTGGTAAATTCTAAATTAGAATTTAAACTTAAAATTTTAATTTAATTGTGTTACCAATTGATTTTCCGCTAAAATACTATTTGTTAATAAGTCTTCAATAGTGATTCTTAAAAACCTTTGTTCATCAACTTGAAAGTAAATTTTAATACGATCATTGCCGGGAAAACCAGGTGGTGTCAGTTTAGCAATTTTGCTGGCTTCTGTGTTATCATTTAATGGTTTGACGATATTTATCGGACTATCAATTTGGCGAGTAATCAATCTATCTCCATCAAAATATACCTCTGTTGCACTGCTTTCTATTCCTAATTCTCCAATAATTAATTCAATGCTCGGTTGATTTTCTACAGAAGCACCTAAAGTTAATTCTACTGGTTGAGTCATGGGGTAAGATTGTCCGGTTTTAATGATAGGATGCCAATGATGACATTGACGACGACGATCCCAATAACGCACACCATAACTATGATAAAGATAGTCTTTAATTTCTATTCCTTGAGTTATTTGTAATGCTCCGTGAGCGATAGCTTCAAAAGGCAATTGACGACGGATTTTTTCCGGTTGAAAATATTGTTCTATCCATGTTTGGATTACTGGTAATTGTACTGTTCCACCAACTAATAATACAGCATTAATATCATCAATTTCTATCCCATAATTTCGTCCTTGTTGTAATAACGTCATTATCGCATTATCCAGTTGATCAAAAAATCCGTTTTCCTGTAAAATATTTTCTAGAGTATCACGATTTAGGTTCATTTCATAACTTGTAAAAGTCTGATCATCAAAATAAACTTCAGTAACTTGATCTTGAGTTGATAACTGAATTTTTACCTTTTCTGCTAACCGTGTTGTCAATGAACTTACTGGTAATCCTTGGCTTTTCGCAAAATAATCTACTATCCAGTTATCAATATCAGTTCCGCCCAGATTTTGTCCTGCTTTCGCCAATACACGGGCTGTTTTCGTTTTTTGTTTAGAATCTTCACCCAGGGTTCTTTCACCCCATTTGAGCAGAAATCCCAGAGGTTTGTTTTTGGCTTGTGTTCCTTGATCTAAGCTAACTAAAGATAAGTCTAATGTTCCACCACCGAAATCAATAACTAATAAAGTTCCTTTATCTGTTAAACCGTACCCTAAAGCCGCTGCGGTGGGTTCATCTAACATCCGTATCTGTTGTACTGGTAGTGATTGACAAACTTTGTCTAACCAGTGACGATAAACTTCAAAACTGTCTACTGGTACGGTCAAAACTAAGGAGTCTATACTTCCTTCGATGATTGTTAATTCGGTAATTACTTGAGTTAAAAACCATTTTCCTACTAGCTCAAAAGTAATATTTTCATCATCAAGTTCCGGTAAAAACCCCTGGATATCTGCACCAATTCCCCGTTTAAAGTTCCGGAAAAATCTGGTATCAGTTTTCATGTCCAAACCGCGATCGCGTACCTGCTGACCTGCTATAATTTTACCTAAGCTGGCGTTTTCTATGTATACTAAACTGGGGATTAATGGGGGGTTAAGATGCTGTTGTGTTGACAAACGAGGCAAATTAAGGGTTTCTGCTTGTTGGGTGACAGGGTTCCAACGAGTGATGACTGTATTACTTGTACCAAAATCAATAGCGATCGCCATAATATTTTATACTACAGGAAAAGAATATTCAACTAGCAAACTAGATCAGCATAAAAAAATAAAATTCCCACTAGAATTATCCGGGTACATGAAAAGAACTAGTGGATACTCTAACAGTAGATGCACCTTAATTAAACCATGACCCTCAGCTTTTAGTGAGTTGAGGGAATTTTTTTATGTTATTTTCACAACTTTTTACCAGAAAGATCAAATATTTCATTTGAAAATAGAAGGCAACAAATTGGGCGCTAACCATGCAGCATAACCAATAAAACCGAACAGTAGCGTAATTAAAAGAGTGGCAACATAGCTAATACACATGAGTAACCCATCCGCTTCAATGGTAGCAACTGTCAGCAGTAAAATCCCCACGGTTGGGATAGGATTAGTGAAGGGAACGGGAGAAATCAACAATATTGTCAACCAAGAGATACACAGCCCGTTAAATCGCCAAATCCAAGGATGATTAGCCAATTTTTGGAATCGGGGACGGGCAATTTTTTCTAAAATTCTAGTAACCCGGCGCAAATTTTGTAAAATAATTTGGGCGAAAGCGTTAGGAAATTGATAGTTAGCGATTTTTTTCGGTAGCCAAGGTGTTCTTCTGCCTAAAACCATTTGCAGGGATAATAACAAGCAAGCACCACCCAGGGGACTGGTTAAACCAGGTGGCATGGGAAACAAAAAGGGTAATACTAATAATGTGATCACTAAGCTAAAACCCCGTTCTGACGTTTCTAAGAGAATATCACCTAAAGTCAGAGGTTGTTCGCTTAAACGTTGCAGTAGAGATTTAATTTCTTGAGAAAACCTTAGATTCATAGCTATGATTCAAGATGGAGATGATTTTTGTGATCGTGATTTAAAGTATCATCGAATAAATCATACTATTCATAACTATGATGGAGATGATTTTTGTGATGATGATTGTCATGTTATCAACATCTGTGAAAAATTGAGGCATGAAAATCCTGATGCCTGTGAAAATATGATCAAATGAATCATGTCAACCAGATAAATCATAGTCAAGATTATACATCAGGAACGAAAATAGCGATCGCTTCAGGAATCACCCGAAAAACGGCGGGAGTATAGGTTGTGATTTCTCCGTCAGTATTAATAGAATGGGGTTTGCGGGTATATACTGTAATTTCCTGACCATAAAGGGCGCGAACGTATGGCCATTGAATATGTCGCCCTCGACGCATGGCTGGAAGTAGGGGGAGAATTTGCCACCAATGATCCATTTCCAAACTATAAAGATCCAGTCTTTGATCATCTATAGCAGCGTCATGAACCACAGCCATACCACCACCATAATAACGGCCATTCCCCACAGCAATTTGTACAGTTTTCACTAAAAATGATTGGTCATTGATGCGAATTTCTGCACTGAAAGGGCGAGATCTCCAAATTACTTTTAATGCAATGACAGCATAGGCAAATATACCCCAACGGCGTTTAATTTCCTTAGTTAATTGTTGAGTAATATTGACACTTAACCCTAAACTAGCAACATTAAAGAAATACTTATTATTCACCCAACCTAAATCAATTCGTCGTAAGTTTCCCGCAGCGATAATTTTACAAGCTTCTGGTAGAGAATTGGGAATAGCTAAAGTTCTCGCTAAATCGTTAGCAGTTCCTAAAGGTAAAATTCCCAAAGGTAATTGAGTCTCAATTATTGCCTCTATAGCAGCATTAAGTGTACCATCACCACCACCGATAATTACTAAATCTATTTCCTCTTGATAGTGGCGAATAAATTTACCTAATTGTGTAGCATTTTCGGTAGATTCTGTAATTATCTTGAACCCTAATTGAGTTAAACAATTTATTGCTTCTTGGTACCGTTCTTGTCCTTGACGAGAATGACGATTTACTAACAATAGGGCGCGGGTACTCATTAGTAATTTCCTTTAATCACAATTCATCAGGTTGCAATAAAAACGCTCCTGAATCTATGAGATTTTTTTCATAAACTTGGTGCGTTATATCGCGTATTTAATTTAATAGCCCCATTTTATCATTTTTTAGTGATCTTAACGCACCCTATATACTTTATTTCCGACTTTATTTCCGTAGGTTGGTTTGAGAAAGCCCAACCTACATGACCACGTGACTAACCGACATCATCATGGGCGAAACGGTTAAACAAGAAATCTAAGGCATAATTTCGCAATTGATAATATTGAGGGTCTTCCATAATTCTGGACCTATCTCGAGGACGAGAAAAAGGAATTTCCATAACTTCCCCAATTTTTGCACAAGGTCCATTGGTCATCATAACTAACTTATCTGCCAAAAATAAAGCCTCATCAATATCATGAGTAATCATCAAAACTGTGCAACGATTATCACCCCAAATTTTCAACAATTCCTCTTGCAATTCTTCCTTAGTAATTGCATCTAACGCCCCAAAAGGTTCATCTAAAATTAGGACTTTGGGACGAATAGCTAAAGCCCTGGCAATAGATACCCTTTGTCTCATACCTCCAGACATTTGCATGGGTTTTTTCTCCATTGCGTCCCCTAAACCCACCATAGCTAAATGTTCTCTGACAATAGCCCTTTTTTCTGCTTCTGGCTTAGTAGGATAAACTGCGTTTACAGCTAAATAAATATTTTCAAAAGCTGTTCTCCAAGGTAATAAGGCATAGTTTTGAAATACCACCATGCGGTCTGGACCTGGTTTAGTAATTGGTTGTCCTTCTAATAAAACTTGTCCAGTGGTAGGAAAGTTAAAACCAGAAACCATGTTTAATAACGTTGATTTACCACAGCCAGAATGGCCAATAACGCAAATAAATTCACCTTGTTCGACGTTGAGATTAACACCATCAAGAACGGTAAATGGTTCTTTTTTAGTGGGATAAATTTTACAAACTTCTTTAATTTCTAGGAAGGGTTGACGGTTAATTTTGTTAGTGGTTTTGAGGTTTTGCATTGTTTAGTAATTGGTAGAAGGTTTCGTGCCAAGTAAAAAAGAGATTTTATTATCTCGTTATCTCGTTCCCAGTCTCAGACTGGGAATGCTATCAAGAGGCTCTGCCTCTGGTGTAATTGAAGTGTTATCGAAGGCAGAGCCTTCTGTAATTGTAATTAATTTCCATACAGAGTATGGGAACGAGAAAAGATGATTTTGTTAGTTTTGTGGGATGGGCATCTTGCCCGTCCTTTGGATTTTTGGGCAGACAGGATGTCCACCCCACAAGATTTATTGTGATTTTCCTGGATTTTTGGGCAGATAGGATGTCCACCCCACAAGATTTATTGTGATTTTCCTGGATTTTTGGGCAGATAGGATGTCCACCCCACAAGATTTATTTTGATTTAAGCTGCGGTTTTTCTGGGGGAGTCTAAAATGACTTCAGCTATGGAGAAATCCCGTTTAATTTCTAGGTCGTTAAGATAGCTAATGGGATCATCAGCGTTAAAGGGTT
>JBJUHT010000245.1:0-22625 GCA_046070105.1 Dolichospermum sp. | reverse complement strand
TTATGAGGTACATATTAAGCCCCCTCCTCGCACCCCCCTCAATCCCCCCGCAGCGGGGGGAAGAAAAGGATAAACTTTTGATATTGGAGGGGGTTGGGGGTGGGGTGACTTTGTACCTCATAACATCGGTAAGTGCTGTATGTATTGAGAAATTAAATCAGAAATTAAATCATAAATTAAAGTTATGAGTCAACAACTTTCTAAAGCTTTATTCCAGAAAAAGTCATTAAAAAATGCTTTGGTTAAGTTTAAATTTCCTTCAGATTTAGAACAACGTCACCAAATTATGATCAAATGGGTTGAGGCTTTAAATTCAGGTACTCTTAACCAAGTCAAAGAGATTTCCTTACATGGTGATTTTCTTAAAGATATCTTTCAAAATGTCTTAGGTTACTCTTCCATTATTACAGGTGGTGGCAAAGTTTGGGAAATTCACGCAGAACAAACTATAGCTGACGGTGGGGGTTCTGCTGATGCTGCTGTGGGCTTTTTTACCGCAACAGAAAATAATAAAGGAAAGGTAAAATTACAGGGTAAAGTTGTTGCACCAATTGAATTAAAAGGGACAAAAGATGATTTAGATAGACCCGCAGCAGGGAGAAAAGAATCCGCTGTTGATCAGGGTTGGCGCTATGCTAATTATACTCCTGATTGTCATTGGATTATCGTTTCTAATTATCGAGAATTACGATTATATCATACTAATAAAACTCCCGCTTATTATGAACAGTTTTTATTAACTAATTTAGCGGATTTTGAGGAATTTAAAAGATTTTATTTACTGCTTTGTCGAGAAAACTTTTTACCAATTAAAGATATATCTACCATTGACAGGTTGTTAGTAACTTCTGAAGCAGCACAAGAGGACATTACTAAACAACTTTATGAAGAATATAAACAAGTTAGACTAAATATAGTTAAAGATTTCCGGTTTCGTTTTGGTAGTAAATTGCATATTCCTAACCGTGATCAAGTATTAATTGAGAAAGCACAAAAAACATTAGACAGAATTTTATTTATTGCTTTTTGTGAAGATAGGGGATTATTACCCGAAAAGACAATTAGCAAGGCCTATAATAACAAAGATATTTATCATCCTCGACCAATTTGGGAAAATTATCAAGCCGTTTTTCGTTGGGTTGACCAAGGTAATGAAGATCCCCCAATTCCCGGTTATAATGGTGGTTTATTTCAACATGATCCAATTTTAGATCAATTATTAGATATTCCTGATTCTTTGTGTGGTCAACTGCAACAATTAACCCGTTTTGATTTTGATTCGGAAGTTTCCGTAGATATTTTAGGACGAATTTTTGAGCAGTCAATTACAGATTTAGAAGAATTAAAAGCTGATGTTGCTAAACAGGAATTTGATAAAAAACAGGGTAAACGGAAAAAATTAGGCGTATTTTATACTCCCGCTTATATTACTCAATATATTGTTCAAGTTGCAATTGGTGGATATTTACAAAAACGCGAAGATCAATTAAGAGAACGGTTAAAAATAGCAGAGTTTATAGATACAGCAGAAAATCAAAAACGGGAAATTGAATTTTGGCAAAGTTACCGAGATGAGATTTTAGTAAAAACGCGAGTTCTTGACCCTGCTTGCGGTTCTGGTGCATTTTTAATTGCTGCTTTTGATTATTTTGCAGGTCAATATCAACGAGTTAATGATAATTTGCGGTTTCTGAAATATGAGACTCTAGAAAATATTGAATTAGATAAGACTATTCTTAGTAATAATCTATTTGGGGTTGATTTGTCTCCTGAGTCGGTAGAAATTACTAAGTTATCTTTGTGGTTAAAAACCGCAACTCAGGGAAAAACTCTAACTTATTTGGATGATAATATTAAAATCGGTAATTCCATCATTAATGATGCAAAAATCACAGATTTACCATTTAATTGGGAAAGTGAATTTTCTCAAATCTTTGCTGACGGTGGTTTTGATGTTGTTATTGGAAATCCTCCCTATATTCGTCAGGAGTTATTATCACCATTTAAACCTTATTTACAGGAAAATTATCAAACTTATAACGGAGTTGCAGATATTTATATTTATTTTTATGAAAAAGGTTTAAATCTGCTCAAACCAGGAGGAATTATTTCTTATATTGTCACTAATAAATGGTTACGTTCTGGTTATGGTGAATCTTTGCGACGGTTTTTTTGTCAGTCCAGTGTGTTTGAACAAATTATTGATTTTGGACACGCACCAATTTTTGAAGACGCGGATACATTTCCCTGTATTATTGCTGCGAGGAAAAGCACCCCACCCCAACCCTCGAATATCAAAAGTTTATCCTTATCTTCCTCCCTCCTCGCACCCCCCTCAGTCCCCCCGCTACGGGGGGAAGATAAAGTTTTAGTTTGTGCTGTTCCTCGTGGGGAGTTGAAAAATATTAACCTCATTCAATATGTGCAAAATCCAGAAAACAGTTTTACTATTCCTTGGTCGCGGTTTTCTGCTCATGCTTGGAGTTTAGAACCTCCTGCGGTTGATGATTTAATGCGGAAAATTCAACGGGTAGGAGTTCCCTTAAAGGAGTTTGCTGGAGTTAAACCTTATAGGGGTATAATGACAGGTTTTAATGAGGCTTTTTTCATAGATGATACTACTAAGAATAAGTTAGTTCAAAGCGACCCAAAATGTGCAGAAATCATTAAACCATTATTAAGAGGTCAAGATATTAAAAGATGGATTTCTGAATGGGATAAACTTTGGATAATTTTTGCTCACAAAAACATAGATATAGAAGAATATCCTGTTATTAAACAACATTTAGAAATTTATAGAAATAAATTAGAAGCTAGAGCAGGTAAACAGTTATGGTGGCAATTACAGGCATCACCGACATTTTATCATCTTTTTGAAAAACCAAAAATTATTTATCAAGTGATTCAAACTTTTCCACTTTATGCACTGGAAAATTCTGGAGTATTTGGAAATGATAAAACTTTTATTCTTCCTAGTCAGGATTTATTTATTTTAGGGGTACTTAATTCTCCATTAATTTGGTGGTATAGTCAGCGTGTTTTTACAAAAATGCTTGCTGACGCTATTAGTCCCATGGGATATTTATTTGAAACCCTACCCATTGCCCAACCCACAGAAGAAACTCGCGCAGAAGTAGAAGCAATTGTCACCCTGTTAATTGAAATTACCAAAATCAAAGGACAAGTTTATAAAGATGTTCTCGACTGGTTGCAAATAGAATACAAAATTGAGAAACTGGGCAATAAATTAGAAGATTTTGCTGCTTTGGAATTTCCAGAATTTGTAGACGAAGTGAGAAAAAGAATGCCCAAACAAAAAAACGCCAAAAAATCTTCAGATCCTTTAAGTATACCAGCTTTTACAGCTTTACGTCAAGCATATAATGATTATGTTCCCGAAATTAACAGCCGCAAAAACGAAACTGTAAAATTAGAACAGCGTCTTTCTGATTTAATTAATCAAGCTTATCAACTCACACCTGAAGAAATTGATTTAATGTGGAAAACAGCACCTCCAAGAATGCCTATTTAAGTCCTTATTTATTATTAGATAATGTTGGTAAAATCTAGGTTGATAGTTAACTTAGTGATCAAAAAAATATGGCGTTGGCCATAATTTTTAAACATTCTCTATCATGTTTACTCTTAGCGGGTAAGACTCCCGCACCAGGGGTTTTTGTATAAGTCTGGGAAAAAGACTTATACTGAGATTTTTGAAGTAGGTTCACACCGCAATGACAATGATATAATTTAGGTGCGTAACAGCTTACTAGCTAAAAAACAAAAATTCTAGAGTTTGACTGGTTGCTTATTTTCTGTAGCTTGGTAAGGGCTGTTATTGTTAATAGGTTGTGATTCCAAAAAAGCTTCTTTACCTGTAATTAATCGAGAGCGCCGGTTACGAGTAATATAATTCCAAGCCCATTGAATTACGACTACTATTTTAGTGTCAAACTCGATTAAGAAGTAGATATGAATTATTAACCAAAATACCCAAGCTAGGAAACCTGTAAGTTTAATAAAACCTAAATCTACCACGGCTAAATTTTGCCCAATCATTGCTAAACTACCCACGTCAGTGTAATGAAATTCTGGCAAAGTATGACCTTGAAGCCGTAGTTGAATTAGTCCACCTACATACTCTCCTTGTTGTTTGGCTACGGGTGCAACACCTGGTAAAGGTTTACCAGTTTGATGGGAGAAATTCGCTAGATCTCCAATGACGAAAATGTTTTTATAATCCTTAATGGTTAAGTTTGGTTCTACAATTACTCTGCCAGAGAAATCGCACTCTACACCTGTTTTTTGTGCTAGAACTTTCCCCATAGCTGAACCTTGAACACCCGCAGCCCATAATATAGTTTTTGAGGGAATTTCTGTGATTTCATCGCCTTGTTTAAAAGTAACAATATCATTTTCAATATTTGTTACTCTGGTGTTAGTGTGAATAATTACGCCCAATTTTTGCAAAGATGCTGCTGCTACTTGGGATAATACTGGGGCAATATGTGGGAGAATGCGATCGCCCCCTTGCAATAGTAAAATTCTCGTTTCTGATGTGTCAATGTTGCGGAAATCTTCTTTCAGAGTTTTGTATGCTAATTCGGAGATCGCACCTGCTAATTCTACACCAGTTGGACCTCCGCCTACAATCACAAAAGTCAAGAAAGCCTGGCGTTGTTTGGCATCAGTTTCTTTTTCTGCTGCTTCAAATGCTGAAAATATCCGCCGCCGCATTTCTATCGCATCTTCCACAGTTTTCAAACCAGGAGCAAATTCTTTCCAGTGATCTTTACCAAAATAAGAATGGTTAGCACCTGTGGCGACAATTAATGTATCATAAGGTATGGTTTCATCGCCTAAAATAACTTGTTGTTTTTTGGGGTCAATATCACTTACTTCTCCCAAAAACACTTTTGTATTCTTGCTTTTGCTGAATACAGATCGTAATGGTGCTGAAATATCAGCAGGTGATAATGTACCTGTGGCAACTTGATATAAAAGCGGCTGAAATAAGTGAAAATTGCGTTTATCAATCAGAGTCACATTTACATTGGTATTAGCTAAGGCCTTTGCCGCATACAATCCACCAAACCCACCACCAATGATAACAACCTCATGTGGTGCATTATTCTCGCGTGGAACAACCATAAACAATATTTCCTTTTGTTAAGAGTCGTGTAACCTTTCTTAACAAATATGTAACAATATTATAATATGTTTTGCCGTTTATTGAGAACACTAAAAAAAATACTAAAAGTAGTTAAGGTTACTAATATTAAATCATGGTTGATATGACTGTTCTATAGCTAAATATTCAGGAACATTCATGAGTTCTTGAAAATCTTGGAAATTCATCAAACCCGGTAAATTATCAGTATTTCCCTGGGTTTTCAAATGACGGAAACACACATTCATGACTTCAGTGACAGCCATAAGTGCAGTCAGGGGAAAAAAGACAATTTTAAACCCCAAATTTTGCAATTCTTGAGGAGAAATTGGCGGAGTTTTACCACCTTCAACAATATTTGCAACTAATGGTACATGAGGAAAAGCAGCGGCTATAGTTTGCAACTCTAGCACAGATTGGGGAGCTTCCACAAACAACACATCAGCACCAGCATTAATATATAATTGACCACGATGAATAGCTTCTGCTAAACCCAAAGGACCGCGGGCATCAGTTCGGGCTATAATCACCAAACTACTATCACCTCGTGCTTCTACCGCAGCCCGGATTTTTCCCGCGTGTTCAGTCATAGAAATCACTCGTTTACCTGCAAAATGACCGCATTTCTTCGGCCATTCTTGGTCTTCTAAAATTATTCCTGCTAAACCCAATTGAACCGCATCTTTAACGGTTCGCATCACATTTAAAGCATTACCATAACCCGTATCACAATCAGCAATTAAAGGTATATTAATTGACCTAGCTATCCGACCGATACTGTAAAAATTTTCCGTAGCCGTGAGAAAACCATAGTCAGGTAAACCCAAGGTAGAAGCAGCAATACCGAAACCGCTAGTAGCAGCGACATCAAAACCCGCTTTTTCTACCAATTTTGCACTCAAACAGTCATAAACACCGGGAATAACGATAATTTCAGGAAGTGCGAGTAATTCCCGCAGTTTTTGAGCAGCCAACATACAAGTAACCATAAATGGACTATTTTCAGAATACAATAAATACTGTAAAAACGTTTTAGGAAACCTACAATATTGATTGTATTTCTTTTTTGCGTCTTTGCTCCTTTGCTCCTTGGCGCGAAATCAAATTAAATATTTTTAAATTCACATTTAAACTAATCACAAATGAGTAAACCCATAGAAGTTCGCAACCCCCGCACAGGTAAATTTGATTATGTCATTGTTCCTCCACCACCAAAATTACTTTCCCAGCAGTGTCACAGGCTGCGAAGGGGACAAATTATCTGGCAAAAATTAGCAGTTGAGGAAAGAATTGCGGCTTTAAAAAAATGGAAACAAGCTATATTATCAGAACGGACTCAATTAACAGAAGCTTTAGTTAGTGATACGGGTAGATTATCAACATCAATCATGGAAATAGATTCATTTCTTGCTAATATTGATAAATGGTGTAATTTAGCTCCGCAATTACTACAAAGCACGGCAAAAAATACATCTATTCCTTTTATTTCCTTACAACAAACTGCTGTTCCTTATCCTCTTGTTGGCGTAATTAGTCCTTGGAACTTTCCCTTATCTTTGTCTACCATTGATACAATTCCTGCCTTATTAGCTGGTTGTGCTGTCATAGTTAAACCCAGTGAAATAACTCCTCGTTTTGTCGCTCCTTTAATGACTACTGTAAACAATATACCCCAATTAAGAGAGGTTTTAAATTTTGTGGAAGGAGGATCACAAACAGGAGCAGCTTTAATTGAAGATGTAGATTTAATTTGTTTTACAGGTAGCGTGGAAACTGGGCGTTTAGTCGCTGAAAATGCCGCAATTAATTTTATTCCAGCTTTTTTAGAATTGGGAGGAAAAGACCCAGCTATTGTTTTAGAATCAGCGGATTTAGATTTAGCAACCTCAGCAATTTTATGGGCTTCTGTAACTAATACAGGACAGTCATGTTCAGCCATTGAAAGAATTTATGTTGCTGAATCTATATTTGAAGAATTTTATCATCAATTAGTGACTAAAGCCCATGAATTAAAACTAGCCTACCCAACTATTGACAGTGGTGAAATTGGTCCAATTATTTCTGAAAAACAAGCAGCCATTATTAATGATCATTTACAAGATGCTATGTTAAAAGGGGCTGTAATTCACTGTGGTGGTAAAGTAGAAGAATTAGGTGGAGGTTGGTGGTGTCGTCCTACAGTTATCACTCAAGTTAACCATTCCATGCAAATAATGACTGAAGAAACATTTGGACCAATTATGCCTGTGATGTCTTTTGCTAATATTGAAGAAGCAATAAATTTAGCCAATGATTCTATTTATGGACTTAGTGCTGCTGTATTTGCAGAATCAGACGAATTAGCAATAGAAGTTGCTAATCAAATAGAAGCTGGTATTATTAGTATTAATGATGCTGGTTTAAGTTCATTAATTAATGAAGGAGACAGAAATGCTTTTAAATTTTCTGGTTTGGGAGGTTCACGGATTGGTACAATGGGTTTAAATCGCTTCTTACGAAAAAAAGCATTTTTGATGAAAACTAACTCTAATAAAGATCCTTGGTGGTTTAATAATAATGATTAAGTAGTTAAGGATGATTTAACATATAGCACTGGAGGGATTTATCCCTCAAAAAAAACAAGTTCAGGAATAAATTCCTGACTACAAACTTTCCTCTCCTGTGAAAAAAAAAGGTAAAATACTAATACTCTAGTTAATTTCCTATTTAGTAAGGTAAGAACATGACTAAAAATGACAAAATCAACTTTTCTACTCCTAGTGGTTTTCCTGAATTTCTACCCAGCGAAAAGCGACTAGAAGTATATTTACTAGATATTATTCGCAAGGTTTTTGAAAGTTATGGTTTTACACCCATTGAAACCCCAGCAGTGGAACGGTTAGAAGTGTTGCAAGCTAAAGGTAATCAAGGTGATAATATTATTTATGGTATCGAACCAATTTTACCACCAAATCGCCAAGCAGAAAAGGATAAATCGGGAGAAACTGGTTCAGAAGCTAGAGCTTTAAAATTTGATCAAACTGTTCCTTTTGCTGCTTATATTGCGCGTCATTTGAATGAATTGACTTTTCCCTTTGCTCGTTATCAAATGGATATGGTATTCCGGGGAGAACGGGCAAAAGATGGACGTTTTCGGCAGTTTCGGCAATGTGATATTGATGTGGTTGCCCGTGGTAAACTCAGTTTACTTTATGATGCCCAAATGCCGGCAATTATTACGGAAATCTTTGAGAAAATTAATATTGGTGATTTTGTTATTCGCATGAATAACCGCAAAATCCTCACAGGTTTTTTTCAGTCTGTAGGAATTACAGAACAGCAAATTAAAACCTGTATTAGTATTATTGATAATTTGGAAAAAATTGGCGAGGTTAAGGTTAAACAAGAGTTAGAAAAAGAAGGTATTTCTTCAGAACAAACGGAGAAAATTATTGAGTTTATTAAAATTGATGGCAGTATTGATGATATTTTAGATAAACTCAAACATTTAGCCGAAAATATTCCCGAAGCAGCGGAATTTAATTTAGGAGTAACGGAATTAGCAACTGTGGTTAATGGAGTCAGAAATTTAGGAGTTGCTGATAAACGTTTTTGTATTGACTTATCTATTGCCCGTGGTTTAAATTACTATACTGGCACGGTTTATGAAACTACTCTATTAGGCCATGAAGCTTTGGGGAGTATTTGTTCTGGTGGGAGATATGAAGAATTAGTAGGAATTTTTATCGGTGAAAAAATGCCTGGTGTGGGTATTTCTATCGGTTTAACTCGGTTAATTAGTCGCTTGTTAAAAGCGGGTATTCTTAATACTTTATCTGCGACACCAACTCAGGTAGTGGTAGTGAATATGCAAGAGGATTTAATGCCTATTTATTTACAAATATCACAACAATTACGTCAAGGGGGGATTAATGTTGTAACTAACTTTGAAAAACGCCCTTTAGGTAAACAATTTCAAGCCGCAGATAAACAAGGAATTAGGTTTTGTGTAATTATTGGTGGGGAGGAAGCAGCCGCGCAAAAATCATCATTGAAAGATCTACAAAGTGGTGAACAAATAGAAGTAAATTTGACAGATTTGGTAGAGGAAATTAAACGGAGAATTGCTAATCATTAAACATACAGCAAGTAGCTTTGAGTGAGGTACACTTTGTGCAGGCAAGATGCCCGCACCACAAGAGTTTTATTATTAATATCTGTACTTCATAATATCGGGAACTGCTGTAATTAAAGATTAGACCTCGACCAAATTTAACTATACCTTATGCACAAACCTTGTAGAGATGTTATAGAAAACGTCTCTACATTCTCTAAATTGTAGAGAGAAAAAGGCAATATAGCAGCTTTTAATCTAACTCTCTCCGTCCTTCTAATGCTCTGGCCAGGGTTAATTCATCAGCGTATTCTAAATCACCACCTACGGGTAAACCAAAGGCAATACGAGTTACTTTAGTAAAGGGTTTGAGTAGTTGAGCTATGTATAATGTTGTCGTTTCCCCTTCGATACTGGGACTAATGGCTAAAATCACCTCTTGGGGTTTTTGTTCGCTTACCCGTCTCACTAAAGCTTGAATAGTTAACTGTTCTGGACCAATACCATCCATGGGAGAAATTACGCCACCTAAAACATGATATTTACCTTTATATTCGCGGGTTTTTTCTAAGGCAATCAGATCACGAGAATCTGCAACTACACAAATAGTGGTATTATCTCGCTGAGGATGACGACAAATTTCACATACCGGGTCTGCGGACAGGTGAAAACAAACTTGACACAAACCCACTTGTTTTTTTGCGTCAATAAGTGCTTGAGCTAAAGCTTCTACTTCTGCTTCTGGTCTTTTTAAGATGTGCAAAGCTAATCTTTGGGCACTTTTAGGACCAACTCCGGGTAGCCGTTGCAGTTGTTCAATTAATCGAGCTAAGGGACGTGCGTAAACCGTAATTTTACCTCCGGGCTTTTTGTCTATTTTACAATAAAAAAGATGCAAAGTCTGAGCAAGTTCAACAAGTAAATATCATACTTATGATTTACGCGAAGAGACTCAATCTTTTATAAACTCTTTCAACAAAACCCATCTTTGTTGTTTGAACTATTGACAGATCCGCCGATTAATGCTGAATCTTATCGTTTTGATTCTGTAGCTGTTAAAGAACCGACATTTACAATTGATGGTGTATTTTTACCACCTGAAATTGATGGACAAGGAATAGTATATTTCTGTGAGGTACAATTTCAGAAAGATGAAGAATTGTATGAAAGAATATGTGCCGAAACCTCACTATATTTTTATCGTCATCGTCAAAGATTCTGTGATTGGGAAGTAGTAATTATTTATCCATCTCGCAAGACAGAACAAAATGATATTTATCCCCATCGTGGATTTCTTAATAGTCCCCAAGTACATCGAGTATATTTAGATGAATTGGGGGATATTCAGAAATTACCATTAGGGTTAGGTATAATGTTACTAACTACCCTGGAAGAAAGTCAAGCCCCAGCCATAGCTAGGTATTTATTAAACAGAACCCATGAGGAGATTGTAACACCATCGAGTCAAGTTATTATAGAAATGATCACGACCATCATGGTGTACAAGTTTGAAAAACTGAGTCGTCGGGAGGTAGAATCAATGTTAGATATTACGCTCAAAGAAACTAGAGTTTATCGAGAAATTAAAGAGGAAGGAAGGGAAGAGGGAAGAGAAGAAGGACTGGAGGAAGGACTAGAACAAGGTTTGGAACAAGGAATAGAACAAGGCATACAACAAGCGACAATGGGTTTGGTGATTCGACAACTAACAAAGCGGTTTGGTAAAATATCTCAAAGAAAGATAAAATCTATTTCTGGTTTACCATTATCTGTTTTGGAAGAATTGAGTGAAGCACTTTTAGATTTTAATAGTTTAGCCGATTTACAATCTTGGTTATTAATACATACTCCGGGAAAAATTGACTAACTATGTATTCTCGGTTCTGGGTGTAAAGTTGATAATAATTGACTTTCCACCTCTGCTAATTCATCTAATCTGTCCATGACAATTTTTCGCTCAAAATAGGTATCAGCTAAAACCCAATATGTGCCAAAATGTCGGGCTTCTGAGGCCATTAAACTGCGGTAAAATTGGGCTAATTCTGGTTCTGGACAATTAGCAGCTAGAAGTCCTAAACGTTCATGACTACGGGCTTCTATTAAACCGGTAACGAGTAAAGAGTCTAAAAATCTGTGGGGTTCTTGACTGCGAACCTGAGATTTTAAACCGGCACCGTAGGGGGGTGCGGATAGGGCTGTAAGTTTGATCTGACGGCGTTCTAGCCATTGGTTGACTAGTTCAAAGTGTTCTAATTCTTCACGAGCGATCGCTGTTAATTCCCTAATCATTTTATGATGAGAAGGATAACGAAACATCATATTTAATGCTACTCCTGCGGCTTTGCGTTCACAGTGGGAGTGATCTAATAAAATAATATCAAGATTAGCGATCGCTTGCTCTACCCAAGCATCATTAGTAGGTTTTTTGAGAGCATTAATAGTGGGTAAAGGTGAACTCAGCACAGCAAAAATAACTCCAAATCGAACAATTTAGCTAATTAATTTTACAGCGATTTGATCATTAAGAAAACTTTTTTAAAAATCTCAATAACCCCTTGGTTTTTGGTGTTAATAAGGTGCGACGATAAGTGTCTGCGGCTTTTTTAATTGCTTCTACTTGGGTGGGGTAAGGATGAATTACACTACTAAGTTTACTTAAACCAATTTTATTGACAATAGCTGTGGTAATTTCCGAAATCATCTCACCAGCATGATTAGCAACAATGGTTGCACCGAGAATTTGATCTGAACCTTTTCGGTGATGAATCTTTAAAAAACCAGATTCTTCCTGATCTGCGATCGCTCGATCTATACTTCTAAAGGGAATCTTGATAGTTTCTATTTCTATCCCCAATTTTTGAGCGTCATTTTCATACATTCCCACATGAGCAATTTCCGGGCTAGTATATGTCACCCAGGGCATGATTAAACTACTGAGTTTAGATCGTCCCCAACCAAAGGGGGAAAATAGAGTATTTTTAATCACAATTCGCGCCGCCGCATCAGCTGCGTGAGTAAATTTCCAATTCATGCAGACATCACCTGCTGCGTAAATTTTGGGATTTGTAGTTTGCAAATAATCATTCACTTTGACACCCAAATTCTGATCATATTCTACACCTGCTGCCGCCAAATTCAAATTTTCCACATTCGGCGCTCGTCCTGCACCAACTAATATTTCATCAACTGTCACCGAGTCTCGTTCACTATTTACAGAAAAATAGAGTCGTTTTCCCTCCGTTACTGTCACCACTTCTTCTAATTGACAATTTAATACTAAACGAATACCTTCATCAATTAAAACTTTTTGCAAAATTTCTGCTGCTTCCCTATCTTCCTTGTTTAAAATCTGTGAACCACGATGAAATAATATAATCTCACAACCCAACCGCCGAAATGTTTGAGCTAATTCACAACCAATAGGACCGCCACCAATTATTGCTAACTTTTCTGGTTTTTGAGTTAGAGAAAAAACAGTTTCATTAGTCAAATAACCCACTGCTTCAATACCGCGAATTTTTGGTTTAATAGCCCTAGCACCAGTAGCAATTACAGCTTTTTTAAATTTTAATGTTTTCTGGGCGACTTCTATAGTATTTTTATTTATAAATTTACCATCACCTAAAAAAACATCAATTCCTAAATTTTTAAATCTTTCCACAGAATCATGATGACTAATACTAGCTCGAATGCGTCGCATTCTTTCCATAATTGTGGAAAAATCAACATCAAATTGTTGGGAAATATTAATACCTAAATCCTTGGCTTTCCGCATTTCTCCAACTACACGAGCAGAACGAATTAAACATTTAGAAGGTATACAACCAAAATTTAAACAATCTCCTCCCATGAGATTTTTTTCAATTAATGCGATTTTCAAACCTATATCTAAACCCGCAGCACCCGCAGCCACAACTAAACCCGCAGTTCCCCCACCAATTACTACCAAATCATAAAAATCAGCAGGTTGAGGATTAACCCAATTATCGGGATGAACATTTTTAAGTAGTTTTTGATTATACTCATCCATGGGACGAATTGTTACTCTGGAAAATTCGGGAATTGACATTGATTTTACCTCTAAATTATCAAGAATAAACCACTTTTTATTCACAGATCATCATCAAATATCTCTCAGGTTTTTATTCCACAAATCTAGAATATTGTGGACTTTCTAAGATGCACTAAATATATTATTATATAATATTATATTTTTGCCACTAACAACGCAATGCTTAGAAAAATTATTATTCTAATATCTCCTCTTTTAAAGCTTTTTTAGCTATCTTAGTTACATAAACCGTAACCGCAATTGTGGCTATGAAACCAATAATTTGAATTACCCAATGGACAATCATATTATCAGGTTGACTCTTATTACCAATTAAAGCTAAATCTCCTGCTAAATGTCCCAGATAAACATACATAATTGTCCCTGGAATCATCCCGAATGAAGCCAAAAAATAGTCTTTTAAAGAAACACTAGTAATTCCCAGAGCGTAGTTTAATAAATTGAAGGGAAATAAAGGGGAAAGTCGAATTAAAAAGACAATTTTTAATCCTTCTTTACTAACGGCTTGATCAATATTGGCAAATTTTTTGTAACTAGAAATTTTTTGTTTTACCCAACCTCTAGCTAAATAACGTCCTACTAAAAATGCAGCTACAGCACCCAAAGTAGCACCAATAAAAACATATAAAGAACCCCAAATTACACCAAAAATTACCCCAGCACCTAAGGTCAGAATTGCTGCTGGTAAAAAAGCCAAAGTAGCAATAATGTAGATAGCAATAAATACTACTCCACCCAAAGTACCAAGACCATTAATCCATTGTAAAGTATTTTGTAAAAATGCCAGGAAACTAGGAGAAGATGCTTTGATAGATTCCTGTACTAAAGCCAAATCTATTTCTGATAAAAATGTCATAACCATAAAAAATTTTCACAATTTTGAAGAAGAGTACCAATTACGAATTTGCTTTGGAGAAATACCCAATAAATAAGCAATGATAATAATTTGATTCAGAATAGTAGTTTGCAAAATTCCTTTTTTTAACCATCTGCGCGGTGAAGTAATTACAGGTATTGATAATAGATCAATTTTACCAAAATGTTTTAACTTTCTGATCATTTCAAAATCTTCCATAATCGGTATTTCTGGGAAATTACCAACTTTTTGAAATACATCTTTAGTCATAAATATTGCTTGATCACCATAGGGCATTTGTAAAAGTCTACATCTCCATTTTACACCAAATTCCACTAAACGCAACCCCCAATGAGGTGAATTTATTTTTAAAGCAAATGCACCAGCCACAATTCCTGGTTTTGCTAATGTTTTGCGAATCATTTGATCAAAATTAGTTGGTAAATTGGTATCACCATGAAGAAACAGCAAAATTTCTCCAGTCGCAACCACAGCACCGATATTCATTTGATTTGCGCGTCCAGGAGGAGAGACAATTATTTTAACATCTAAGGATTTAGCTATCAATAATGTTTCATCTTTTGAACCACCGTCAACAACTATTATTTCTATATTTGTGCTGGATTTCGTGCTATTAATTGCACCTTCAATATTATCAGCTTCATTGAGAGTGGGAATAATAATAGAAATTTGCTTTTGGTGAGTATTCTCATTAATAATTTCTTTCATGATGATCATCATTATCTATATTATTCAAAAGCCCACTTTTAACCATCATCTGCGGCCAAATTAATAGAAAAAAACCCATCCAAATTAATAGCGGAATAGCTACTAAAATTGTTAACCAAATAATTTTAAATACTAACCAACTACCACTAATTAATGTAATAGTAGTCAAGATAATTGACCAAGGTTGACACCACCAAGGTTTATATTTCCAGGGGTTAATTGTTTGTTGTTCAGACATTTTTCTAGGAAGAAATTTATGGATTTGTTTTTCAGTTTAGCAGGGAATGTCTATTTCAGGCTAGGAGGTTTTTTGAAAAGTTTTTAATATATAAATAAACCCCCATTCCAGAAGCTTGTGAAGAATATAATTCGCTACTACACAAACAAAATTTACTAAATAGACTAGAGAGGAATTGTAACCTGCGTAGGCAGATTTCGCTTGTGTAGACGCGGTTTCTAACCACCCAGATATTAGATAGTGACTATAAAAGTTTTTTATGTGAAAATTAATCCAAGTATTTTAGGAGTTTAAAAAAATGGTTTGGGTCCCAGGTGATCAATTACAAAATGGCAAATATACTATTGAGAGAGAACTAAAAACAGGACGTTTTGGCATTAATTATATTGCTAAAAATAGACATCATGATCTTCTGCTTTTAAAAACTTTAGATGTTAATTCACTTACATCTCTTAGTGAAGCAGATAAGGAACGCTTAGAAACTATGTTTATGAGAGAAGCGGTAAAACTTACCCTTTGTCAACATAAACATATTGTCAAATTTTACGAACCTTTTAAAGAAGCAGGTTATTCATGTTTAGTAATGGAATATATTCCAGGAGAAACTTTAGATAAACTAGGAAAAATTTCTCCAGAACAAGCATTAATTTATATTCAACAAATTGGCGCGGCTTTAACAATTGTACATCAACATAATCTAATTCATGGAGATGTACAGCCAGAAAATATTATTTTACGTGCGGGAAAATCTGAAGCTGTATTAATTGATTTTGATTTAGTTTTAGATTTTGATCATGAATTAACGACGCGACGAGCTAAAGAAAGTGACGAAAGTTTTGCATCTCTTGAACTTTGCACTAGAAATACTAAACCAACCGCAGCCAGTGATATTTATTCCTTAGCTGCAACTTTTTATTATGCTATAACTGGTCAATTTCCTGAAACTGCTTTAAAACGTAAAATTGACAATAAGCGTTTAATACCACCGCAAGAGCTTATTTCTGGTATCAGCAATGAATTAAATCTAGCAATTCTTAAAGGAATGGAATTAGAAGCCAAAAACAGACCAGAATCAATAGAATTATGGCTAAAACTATTAAATAGCAATTCTTACAATGCTAATGCAAAAAGTCAAAATGCCAATGCAAACGGTCAAAATGTCAATGCAAAAGGTCAAAATACTAATGCAGGAAGTCACACTAATAACGGAACGAAAAACAAACCTTCTGTAAATTGGGATAAAAGAATGCAGATTTTAACATTAGTTATAACTGCAATTGCAGCTTTTGGGGCTTTACTTCAAGGTATAGCTAGTTGGAAGAGTTCAACAACACCACCTCCCAATCCTACTTCTACCAAAAAATAAACAGTTTTTAATCAATAAATAGCTTTTTTTAATTTAATAAAATACAAAGTTATCTTATCTGTGTTCATCTGCGTTTATCCGCGTTTAATTCTTTTTTGTATTTTACTTAAATAAGAATTGCTGTAATTTGCTACTCAAAATTAGTATTAACTTGTAAATCAGAGGTGTTTATGACTTGGGTAATAGGACAAAAATTACAAAATGGTAAATATATAATTCAGCAAGTTCTCGGACAAGGAGGATTTGGAATTACTTACCAAGCATTACAAGTTAATTTAAATCGGTCAGTTGTCATTAAAACACCTAATGAATATCTGCAACATGATCCAGATTATGAAAAATATATAGAAAAATTTATTGCAGAAGGACAAATATTAGCAGAGTTATCTAAAGATCCTCATCCTCATATTGTTGGGGTAATTGAACTATTTCAGGAAGGTAATACCTATTGTCTAGTCATGGAGTTTATACCAGGGGAAAATTTGTTTCAGATAATTAAGGGTAAGGGAGCATTACCAGAAACAGAAATTGTAACTTATATTCGCCAAATTGGAGAAGCTTTGATAAAGGTACATAAAGCGGGTTTAGTGCATAGAGATACTCACCCTAGAAATATCATGATACGAAATAATAGTAAAGCAGTTTTAATTGATTTTGGCATTGCTAAAGAAATAATTTTTTTAAATAGAACGTTGACAGATAGAGATGCTAATAGGGAATTTGCACCTTATGAACAGATATTTAAAGGAAGTAGAGATCCACGAGTAGATATTTACTGTTTAGCTGCTAGTCTTTATTATGGAGTAACTGGTCAATACCCGACAAATTCTTTAGCTCGTAAAGTTGGTAGAGAGCGATTAATTCCACCGCAGAAAATTATTTCTGGTATCAGCAAGGAATTAAATCAAGCAATTCTTAAAGGTATGGCATTAGAAGCAAAAGATAGACCAGAATCAATGCAAGTATGGCTAGAAATGTTAAATTATAAATCTCAAATTCCTAATGAAAAGAGAAAAGTTAGTAATGTAATATTAAATATTGTTAGTGTCAGGAAAAACATTGTTAATGTAATAATAAAATTTATTAATAGAGACAAAAACATTGTTAATGTAACAATAAAAATTGTTAATGCAGGAACAAACATTGTTAATGCAGTGTTAATTAGAAATACTGACAAGTCAAAAGTTGTTTATCCTGACCGTAAACCAGCTAGAACAATTCCTTGGGTTTCGTTGACTATATTATTATTGACTTATTGTATAATTGGCTATAGCCTAACCGCCGTTAGTGCTGTGGCTATGGCTTGGGCTGTGGCTGTGGCTATGACTACGGCTGCGGCTGTGGACCAGGATATGACTTGGGCTGTGGTTGGGGCTGTGACTGCGACTGCGACTGTAGTTGGGGCTGTAGCTATGGCTGTAGCTGCAACTGCGGGTGTGGCTGTGTTTACTCTTGCGGTTGTGGTTGGGGGTATAGCTATGAGTGTGGCTGTTCCTGCTCTTGCGGTTAAGGCTATCGTTGGGGATAAATTAGAAAAATCCTTTAGTAAGTTTCATACTTTCCTAATTTTGGCTGGCACTTGCAACGTCGGCTTAGGTTTAGGATGGATAGTATACAAACTTTTGACGGTTTGATAGATAGTAAATAGACATTTAGAGGTAAAGATTGTAGAGACCTTCCATATAATCACTACGCATATTTAACTTCAGGACTTACACAAAATATTCCTCAAACCCTCCTTTCTCCGTGTTCTCCGTGCCTGGAGTGGTTCGTTATTCCGTAACTCCTACGTAAGTCCTAAATTTAATATTAAACTTCTGGTTAAATTCCCAAAGCCCGTAATTGTGCGGCCAAGCAATTTCCTGTAGGGGTGGTGTGCTATGTCTCTTTTTCCTCAATTAAGTTATAATCTATTTAAATAAAGTCAATTAAATCAAGAGAACCTAAATTATGGTGACATTAGAAGAGGCAATTTTCACTGTTAATCAACTTCCTTTTGAACAAAGAGAAATGTTATTAGAAATTATTAAAAATCAAATGATTGAATCTCGTCGCGAAGAAATTGCTGAAGATGCAAAAAAAGCGATTTTAGCTTTTCACCAAGGAGAGTTAAAACCTCAATCTATGGAGAGCATTATTGTTGAATTACAAGCAAGTTTAACAGAAGATTAATGAGAGAATTAGTTTTAACACCTAAATTTAAACGAGCATTTCGGAAATTTGTCAAGCGCGATCCTCAACTTGAGACAAAAATTATTCAAACATTAGAACTAATGCAAGAAAATGTTTTTGCTTCTCAATTAAGCACTCATTCATTACAAGGAAAATTATTAGGACTAAAAGCTTGTTCTTGCGGTTACGACTGTCGAATTTTGTTTACTTTAGAAATTGATGAAAATAATAGAGAAGAAGTGATTCTTTTACTTGATATTGGTAATCATGATGAAGTTTATTAGTCTGAATATAGGACTCCTATTTTAACGAACCACAGAGGCACAGAGGACACAATAGTAAAAGACAACGACTAAATTAAAATATGCGTGATATCAAAATCCTTGTAGAGACGTGACCTGGGTGGATTTTTGGCTCTACATTCTTTTCTGGAGATGTCTATTAAATAGCCCAAAAAATCATCTGCGTTTATCTACATTTGCGATATCTGAAACAAAGCTAAAAATGTACATTCCCAAACCAAACGAGGTTGAGCATAACAAAGTAAATGTTTCCGAGTTTTTTCTAACTGTTGAATAATTTTTGGTTCATGTATTTGTTGCCAATAATATTGTTGCAAATAATCAATTAACCATAATTGGGCTTCTGTATCTAATTCTTTATCAATCTTCTTCCCTAATTCTAAAGCATGACGATAAGATGTTGGTCTTTTTTTCACCTGTTCCATAAATTCGCTAGGAATATTTTGCAATTGTTGGTAAGATGAAATCGCATTTCCTGGACTACCTGCGGCTATATTTAAAACTTCTGGATATTGTAAAATTTCTGCATTTCCTGTTTGCGTCAATACCTGTTTCATAGCAGCATTATCTAAACGATAAAAAGGAATTTTCTGACAACGAGATACTAAAGTTGGTAACACAGATTCCGGGGAAGGTGCAATTAAAATTAATGTCGCTTTTCCCGGTTCTTCTAAAGTTTTTAATAACCCATTGGCCGCAGATTCTGCCATGGTTTCTGCTTGTTCTAATACTATCACATTTCTCGCCGCTTCCAATGGTGAACGAGCCAGAAATTGGGTAATTTCTCGAATTTGTTCCAACCGAATTACTGGTGGTGCTTTGCGTTTAATTCCTTTTTCTACTGCTTCTGCTGGAGTAAATCTTTGTCCTTGATATTGATAAGTTGGTTCTACCCACAATAAAGCTGGATGATTTCTTTGTTTAATTCGATGTTGTAAAATCGGAATTTGATCAGGTTTTACAAAACTAGAAAAAAGTAATTCTATAAAACACCGTGCTGCTAAACTTCTACCCACACCATCAGCACCTACAAACATATAAGCAGGTGCAACTCGGTTCTGTTGAACGCACTGGGTTAGTAATTCTACCGCTTGTTGTTGTCCGATTAATGACGAAAACATAATTATGAAAACAGGCGTTTCTGTAAAATCTTTTGTATATTTTGCTGCACAGTTTCTTGACTGCCACTGCCATCTACTCGCACAATTCGGGATGGATAGGATACATATAAATCCGTATATCCCCTTTGTACTCGACGATGAAAAGCAATTGTTTCCTGTTCAATGCGATCTAATTTAGCTTGTCCACGTTTGCGCGATAAACCCACCTCCACATCTACATCTAACCAAATAGTTATATCACTTGTTAAACCTCCAGTAGCAATCTCATTGAGATTATTAATTAGACTCATATCCAAACCCCGGCCATAACCTTGATAAGCAATGGTAGAATCAGTAAAGCGATCGCATAAAATATATTTTCCCATAGCTAAATTCGGTTTTAATTCTTCTTCAATATGTTGCGCCCTATCCGCAGCATACAACAAAAGTTCCGTAATCTCACTTATCGGCTGATTTCCTGACTTTGACAATAATAACCTCCGTAAATCCTTTCCTAACTCCGTTCCCCCCGGTTCACGAGTCAGCACCACTGAGATATTTAAACTTTCTAGCCACTGAGAACAAAAGTGCATCTGAGTAGTTTTACCACATCCTTCTACCCCTTCAAAGACAATTAATTTACCAATCATGTTGTTAAGCTGTTGTGTATTTAATTTGTATAAGTCTGGCGGGCAAGATGCCCACCCCACAAGATTTAACCATTTTAGGATTATACAATTCAGGTGCGTAACAGCTTAAGTTTTGTAAATAACGACAATTTTTCACGCCAACCTACTGAGTGCAAAATTAATAATGATATCGGCAAGAAATAATAGTTACATAGACATCATCAACAGCATAAACCAAACGGTTTGTATCATCAATTCGACGTGACCAAAATCCGGCTAAATTTTCCTTGAGAGGCTCTGGTTTACCAATACCCTCAAAAGGCATCCGTATCGTCTCCTCAATCAACTTATTGATTCTTTTGAGAGTCTTTTTATCTTGCCCTTGCCAGTAAAGATAATTACCCCAAGCCTCATCAGTCCAAGCCAACATTCTACTCATTTAACAAATCTCGCTGCACCACTTTCCCCTGCTTAAATTGAGCAATGGAACGTTCTAGATGGGCTGCATTTGCCGGAGACTTCAATAAATGCACAGTCTCCATGAGACTATTAAAAAACTCTAGGGACATCACCACTGCATCATCAGCATCCCGTCTAGTGATAATTGTATAGTCTGCATCTTCTGTCACCTGGTCTAAAACCGTTTTCAGACTATTTCTGGCCTCGCTAAAAGAGATAATTTTCATTGGCGGCGAACCTGTACCGTTTATTGTACAAGTATAGCGGGTTTGGGCAAATTTTACAATCCCCAGACGCGGATGTAGTATTTTGTCTTCCTAAAACAGCCGCACCCATATATGATATTTATTGCCTGGAATAGTGTATAATCAAGAAAAAATTCACTAAGGGCATATATAATTATGAATACATTGGAAAAATTAGAATTGTTGAGTGAAAACTGTAGCGACAACACAGAATTAGATAGAATTATTGGACAACTTTTAAATGTAATTTTAACCCGTTATGGTCAAAAACTCGCTATTTATAACTTAGATATAGATAAATTTGAGAAAAAATATCAACTCGCTTCTGAACAATTTTTAGAACAATTTAACTCAGGAAATTTAGGAGATGAAATGGATTTTTTTGAGTGGTTCGGCTTATGTGAACTACGCAAAGATATTTTAAAAAAAATCCATAAATTAGAACAAGCTTTATGAAAAATGTTAGAAATCCCGATGACTATTTGGCATGGATAAAATCTCTAATTGCACTTTGTCCAGAGGTCGTAAATGTAACGATTATTCGAGAAGAATCACAAACTGATAAAGGACTATGGCGTTATCGTCTGACATTAAAAGATGGTAGCTTTTTAGAAATGTTTGAATTTTGGCAAATAGTATCAGGACAAGTAGAAATAATTAAATATAGTTTCCATTGGCAAACTGAAAATAGAGAACTAATAAAACGTTGGGATAACGCACCCCATCATCCTGAAATTTCAACCCATCCCCATCATTTACATGATGGTTATGAAGATTCCGTTTTTCCATATTTACCTGTTATATTGAAGAAATTTTAAGACAAATTTCTGGACATATAAAATCTCAATTAAGTTAGTGCGATAGCGAAGGACGGCCTAGTAATCGCTCAAATTAGATCATTTCTGAGCAAATTTATGGCTAAAATTAAAGGCAAATTGCTAAAAGTTACAGCACTTACCGATGTTATGAGGTACAAAGTCACCCCACCCCCAACCCCCTCCCCGCTCTTCGAGAGGGGGCTTAATATGTACCTCATAAGAGCGGAAACCCCTGTAATTTATTTATCACCAAATCTCACTTAAATCTAACACAAATCCCGGCAAAATATCCTCACCAGTTAATGTTTGGGGATTATCTAATTCTGCAACTCCACAATTAGGCCGATAAATAAATACTTTACGTTGTTTTCTATCA
>JBJUHT010000244.1:0-2970 GCA_046070105.1 Dolichospermum sp. | reverse complement strand
GGGTAAATTGGTTGAGGATTTCCCTCCGCGTCAAAGGTTTCATTATATAGAGACACATTCCCCCCAGTTACTGGCGTTCCCAACTCCTGACAACCTTCACTCAAACCTTCACAAGCGGACGCTAATTGCCAATAACCAATGGGGTTTTCTGGACTACCAAAATTGAGGTTATCGGTAACAGCCAGGGGTTCAGCGCCCACACAGCTAAGATTCCGGGCAGCTTCTGCTACTACGGCCTTAGCCCCTTCATAAGGATCAAGATAGACATAGCGAGAATTACAGTCTACCGTAGCCGCAATACCCGATTTTAGATTTTGAATTTTGGATTTTGGATTTTGGGGTGCTTCTAAGGGACGAAGACGAACTACAGCAGCATCAGCCCCTCCTGGTAATAATACTGTGTTATTTTGAACTTGATGATCATATTGGCGATAAACCCAGCTTTTAGAAGCAATAGTAGGAGTATCTAACAAAGTCAATAAAATTTGATTCCAACTTTGCCAATTTCTGCCAATTTCAATTCCTGTCACATCACAAGCGGGTAAATTATCTTTTGTCCATTGCCAAGCCTTGATAGCATACTCTGGTGGTTCTGTCAATAATTCTCTCTCATATAAAGGTGTATTTTCCGCTAAAGCATCTGCGGGGATTTCGGCGGCAATTTTTCCCTGAAACCAAATCCTGACAATGGGTTCAGCAATTACCGTACCTGCAACTACCGCTTGCAGTCCCCAACGCTGGAAAATAGCGATTAATTCCTGTTCTCGCCCTTTTTGGGCGACAAATAACATTCTTTCTTGAGATTCCGACAGCAGATATTCATAGGGTATCATTCCTGACTCCCGCACCGGAATTTTATCTAAATCAAATTCAATACCGACACCACCTTTAGCGGCCATTTCCGAAGTTGAACAAGTGATACCCGCAGCACCCATATCCTGCGCTGCTACTACAGCCCCGGTTTTAAATGCTTCTAAACAAGCTTCAATTAAGGACTTTTCTAAAAATGGATCTCCCACTTGCACCGCAGGACGATTATCCATGGACTCCTGGGTTAATTCTGCACTGGCAAAACTTGCCCCGCCCATACCATCCCGTCCGGTGGTTGAACCCACATACAGCACCGGATTTCCCACGCCTGAAGCCCCTGATTTGACAATTTCCGACGTTTCCATCAAACCCAGCGCCATGACGTTAACTAGGGGATTTCCAGAGTAAGCAGGGTCAAAATACACTTCACCACCCACCGTGGGAACACCAACACAGTTACCATAATGACTTATGCCCGCAACTACGCCTGTAAACAATCTTTGGGTTTTGGGGTCATTCAAATCACCAAAGCGCAAAGAATTTAATAAAGCAATAGGACGCGCCCCCATTGTAAATATATCTCTTAGTATCCCACCAACTCCGGTTGCAGCACCTTGAAATGGTTCAACAGCGGAAGGGTGGTTATGGGATTCTATTTTAAACGCTAATTGTAGTCCATCGCCAATATCCACAACTCCGGCATTTTCACCAGGTCCTAGGAGAATACGCGGTCCTGTGGTGGGAAACTGTTTGAGTAAAGGGCGGGAATTTTTATAACAGCAATGTTCAGACCACATGACCCCAAACATACCTAGTTCAGCTTTGTTGGGGTGACGACCTAAGCGGCGGACAATTTCTGTATATTCTTCTGGTTTTATGCCTTCTGAGGCAATTTCTTGGGGAGAAAAGGGATTTTCGGAAGTTGTGGTCATGGTAGCTATACACCAAGAGGATAGAGGAATATTTTATAGCAACACAAGGCACAATTCAGGGCTGCATCTAAATCTAAGTAGGTTGGCGTTAAAAATTGTCGTTATGACAAGGGAACAGGGAACTCTTAACAGGGAACTCTTAACAGGAAAGAGGTTTTGGGCAACTTTACTTTTCGTTACTTATGTCGGTTTTTTTCCGTTTACCTAATTACAGCGTTTTCCGCTTTGATGAGGTACAAAGTTAAATCATGCAATGCTTGTGGTGCGGGCATCTTGCCTGCTAGATATGTGCCTCATAACATCGGGAAGTGCTGTAAATTCTACCGGAACTAGACATCTATTTTTTGAAAAACTATGAAAACACTTATCAGATAAAGCCCTGACTACAAACCAAAGATTAATCATTTTTTGTGACATTTGCATCAATCCTCTCTATTATTAGAGAATTTCTATGATTCTAAATATAGTTGAAAAATAAAATAGAAGTGCTATAAAAAGAAAGTCGTTAATAACCAAGTTACCAGAAATTGGTTTATTCCCTCAACCAACGATCATATCTTTAAAACTACATGAACAAAAAATTTATTCTTACCTTGATTTCTAGCCCCGTATTGTTCACATCCATGCTATCTATGGTGATGATGGCTAGACCTGCTCATGGTAATCAGGTATCTGATACTACTGGTACTCATCTATCTTGTGTCATATCTTCCCATTCTGCAACTCCAAAGCAGGTATGTATACAAGTAAATAACACTCTTCCCTCTGTTACAGAAAATACTATACAAATAGCACAAGCGCAAACAAATAACCCGAAAGAATTAGAGTTTTCTGATGCAGAAAGTGATCTAGCAATCAAGTTATTTGGCTGTGATTGTCCAGTTTGTATCAATGCTGCTCGTCAATTAAACGGTTTACCACCTTTACCAGTTTAATACCAGTTTAATAGGTGACAGGGTAATTGGCAAAAATTTACCCATTACCCATTACCCATTACCAATTACCCATTACCCATTACCCATTACCCATTACCCATTACCCATTACCCATTACCCATTACCCATTACCCATTACCCATTACCCATTACCCATTACCCATTACCCATTAATTTGACTCAGCCCAAGTTTTTGCCCAATTTAGAGTTTTCTGAACTTGTTCTATTGTTGCTGCTTCACAATAAAGCCGTAAAACTGGTTCAGTACCGCTAAATCTAATCATTAACCAACT
>JBJUHT010000243.1:0-4302 GCA_046070105.1 Dolichospermum sp. | reverse complement strand
TTATGAGGTACATATTAAGCCCCCTCCTCGCACCCCCCTCAATCCCCCCGCAGCGGGGGGAAGAAAAGGATAAACTTTTGATATTGGAGGGGGTTGGGGGTGGGGTGACTTTGTACCTCATAACATCGGTAAGTGCTGTATTCCCCTCTCTTTACCTACTGAAAAGGATAATTACGATTTCTTATGGATAAACCCGTAGGAATAGCATTACCTTGAGGGTCTACTTTTATCCTCACTAATATTGGTTCTGGTCTGCTATCTCGACCTTCCTGAATTCTTGCAAGAACATTATTGATTTGTTGTCTTTGTGCGTCAGAAATGAAATAGTTTTCCAAACCATAATTAATTAGGCCATTCTGATAATTGCCCCTTAAAGCTACTTGATTATTAACTAGAGAAAGAGGACGATTAATACTTACCCGTACAGGTTTCCAGGACTGAAATTGACTACGATTAAAAGATTGTTGTTCCTGCAAAATTAGATATAAGGTACTTCCCTGAATAATTTGTCCATTTCTGCGGGAATTTTTCCGCAGCCATTCTCGCCAACCTGACACTTTTCTCAATATTTCAGGACGCGAGATATCATAATCCAGGTTGAATGAAGAATCAATAAATAGATTATCAGAATTGGTAGATACAGTTTCCAAAATAATCGTTTTACCAGCCATATCTGTATACATTGCTTGAACAGGTACAGCTAAAATTAGACCAACTTGGAACAATAAAGGGGCAATTAATCGCCAAATTGGTAAAGGTTTATTAGCCTTTTGTTCTGTAGCGATGAGATAATCCCGAAAAGTCAATTTTTCAGAAAATTCCATTTCGGGAGTTAAGGTCTTTTTTGATTCAGGAGAGTCACTTTTCATGAGATTAATGTAGTAATTGGTAATAGATGATAGGAAAAAATACTTTTCCTATAACTTCTAAATTTTCCATAGGAATTTATTCGCAGAGATTTATGAATATGCTTTCATGCTAATAGAAAAATTATGCTATTTCTGATTATTACTACTTTTAGGTGTATGTAAACGCCGTTCAAACCAAAGTCCAGCAGCAATCAGAGAATAACCACAAGAAGCAAATACTAAAGATCGGAAAAGAACATCAGTATTATACTCTAAAACTCGGCTGATAATTTGCACAGTAAATAATAGCATACCACACCAAAAAGTAGTTCTATTTCTCAACTTTAAACCCTCTTGAATTAATCCCCAGGCTAATATTGCTAACAGAATATTGAAGATAAAAATACCTAGTTCAGTGATTCTAGTGATAGCTTGATGCCAAAAAGGAGTAATGATAATGAACGCCAAAAAAGTAGTAATTACCACCATTTTAAAAAATACTTCTCGTCGGAGTGGACTATTTCTATGACGGGCTAAAAACAACCATTGCAATACAGCTAAACCACTGAGAATCCCCAAATCAATAATTGGTAACGATTGAAATACATTCGTTAAATTATTGGTTTGATCATCAATAAAATCTACAGCTTGCCATTGCCAACGGTTGGACAAAAGATAAAAAACTACACCAAAACATATCAATCCCAAATTACGGGCTAGGGGTTGAAATAAGCGATAATTAACAGTAGGAAAAAGTAGATCATCATAACTCCAAAGTAAAGCAGGTGGTAAGGCTAAAGCAAAAGAAGCCGTCCAAGGAATGATATCAGAAAATGTTAGCAGTGGTAAAGGTTTGAGATTATATTCTAAAGATAGAATAAATGCCAAAACTCCCATACCAAAAATCCATCTAGACCTACAAATATAAGCTAGAGGAACAAATAATAACCAAGATAATAAAGGCATATGACGCACAGCTAACCGCGCCCAATTTACTTCTCCAGATACAGACCATAAATCACCAATTCCTATCCAATAACCAATTTGAATGAGGATAATGGCCATAATTCCCAAAGAGTTAAGGGAAAGACTATAAGCCATAACTAATACCCCAAACCCCCAAGCTAAAAATAACTCAGAAGCTGAACTACTAATATTAAATATTTGCCCCATTAACATCAAAGTTGCCCCTAAAATGAAAGCACTGAGAATTAACAATGCTTCTCCCAATATCCGTTTACTTTGTTGAGATTTTTTACTTTGATTTGTAGTCAGTGTTGGTTCTCTCCAGGTCAAAAAACCAGTAATAGCAGTGGAGAGAAATAAACTCATTAACAAGATAAACTTGACTTCTCTTGACCAACCCTGCCAATTTGCACCTACAAGTGTCATTACACCCAAGCTTAAAAGTAAACCACCTACAACAATAGCAATAATACTAAAACCATCACGAGTAGATTCTTCTAGGTTATTGAGTTGATAACGCTTGGCTATTTGTTCATGCTGGGAAGAACTAATAATTCCTTCGTCTCGCCAAAGTTGTGCTTCTTGGCGCAGTTTTCGCTGAAAATTGTTAAAGATCATGACCATCTAATGTCCTAATTTGGCATGAGTTGTGTAAGTGTCAATGAGGTACAAACCGCATCATAAAACCTTTCTGTTAACCTTGTACCTCATAACGAGTGAAAACTGCTGTATCAGTTCTGGATTTTAGTTAAACAGATTGGTGATTGTATTTTCAGTATGCAGCTAAAGATGTTAATTGTATTGTTCTCATGTAACACTTTCTTTTCTGACTTGATTACACAAGAATTAATATGAAGAAATACCTTAATTTATTGTTTATTTGTTGCTGAAAATTACTCATTATTTATTTATAAATGTAGATAAATAAACAAAGTTTATAGACACTTTAGTTTATCTATAACATTCTTCATGAGTAACAATTATCCATTACCAGCTTCAACTAGAGCAATTTGAGTTACTACCTGAAATAATAAAAATCCTGTGATACAAGCATCTTACCTGTAAATAAAAACCCCCTACCTATGCAGGGGGTTTAAGTAGTGCATTTCACCACATTCTCTATATTAGAAATTTAGTAAAACAGAAAACTTAAACTAGCACTGCTGTCATTTTCAGTGTAAAAATCCTCTCAATTACATCTTCAACGACTTTATCTGGTGTAGAAGCACCAGAAGTAATACCAACTTTAATTTCCCCCGCTGGTAGCCAGTTTTCTGTAATTACTAAATCTCCAGTTAATTCTCGATGTTTGATCTTATTAATTGATTGAATACATTCCACACTATCAATGTGATAAGAAGGAATATTCCGATCAAAAGCAATCTGTTGTAATTGAGTAGTATTTGATGAATTAAATCCACCAATTACTATCATTAAATCTAGATTTTCTTTCACCAATTCCAACATCGCATCTTGACGTTCTTGAGTAGCATCACAGATAGTATTAAAATTTTGAAAATGCTGATTTAACTCTGTCGGTCCATATTTCTGCATCATCGTTCGCTCTAGCATTTTACCGATCTTTTCTGTTTCATCTTTGAGCATGGTTGTTTGGTTAGCAATTCCTACCCGTTCTAAATCTTGATCAGGATCAAATCCCGCAGAACAAGCTTTAGCAAACTTAGTTAAAAATTCTTGACGATCGCCACCATTGAGAATATAATTAATTACATATTCTGCCTCTTGTAAATTCAAAACAATCAAATATTTCCCCGCAAAGGAACTAGTAGCAACGGTTTCTTCATGTTTATATTTTCCATGAATAATTGATGTGTAATCACCTTTTTTGTGCTTTTCTACAGTGTTCCAAACTTTAGATACCCAAGGACAAGTAGTATCAACAATTTGACAACCTTTATCATTCAGAATTTGCATTTCTTGAACACTAGCACCGAAAGCTGGTAAAATCACCACATCACCATTGCCAACAACAGAAAAATCTTTGACTTTGTTAATGACGGGAATAAATTCTACCTCCATTTCTTGCATCCGTTTATTCACTGATGGATTGTGAATAATTTCGTTAGTAATCCAAATCCGTTCTGTGGGGAAATGCTGACGGGTTTCATAAGCCATTGCTACAGCACGTTCCACACCCCAACAAAAACCAAATGCCTGTGCTAATTGAATTGTTACATTACCACGTTGCATACTGTAGTTAGAATTGCGGATTTCCTGAATCAAGTTACTCTGATATTCAGATTGTAACTGGGTAGCAACTTCCTGTTGATGACCAAAGCCCTTACGATTGTAATTGGCTGAATTTTGCAGACTGCGTTTAAAAGCTTTTGTATCCATTTGTAATTGGCGGCTAAAATGACTATTTTTGATTTTCGCGTGCCTGGAGGCAATTGAGATGGGAAATTTTAATTTAAGTAGGTTGGCGTTAAAAATTGTCGTTATGACAAGGGAACTCTTAACTGGGAAC
>JBJUHT010000242.1:0-2515 GCA_046070105.1 Dolichospermum sp. | reverse complement strand
GGATTGTCAATAATTGCGAGTTATTGACAATTTTTGAAAAATAGGCAATATAAACTGTAAATTTTTTTTAAAAACCATTAAATAACATTACTAATTATACTCAAAATTACACCAAAGATTTAAGAATAAAGTAGTTGTTTGAGCAAAAATGGACAATGGAATTAGAACAATTATTTTGTGCAATTAAAGGTACAATCCAAGAACGTAGTCATTATTTTACAGTCAGTTATAGCCAAGAACATCATAATTGGGTGATTGATGGTGGTGGTGTTCATGGCGTTCAAAGTCCTTCTGGAGATGAAAAAACGTTACTGGCACTTTTCCCTTCTAACAGCAATGTTGAAGACCTACATGATCCTTCTCAATCTGTTGGTGAGGCAGCAGTAACTTCGGTGTTACCCGCCATCAGTTACATTAAAGACCTAGATCCTAATCAGAGAACGACATTACAAGATTCTGATAAGAATAAGACATTTAAAGCGGTTATCATCAGTCTGCCTCTTCCACCTTTACCAGTTTATTTAGAGGGTGAAGAAGATGGAGTGAAATTGGCACGCCAAGCAATGGAGTCAGCAGGTTTGAACAACCAATCCTCAGCCTATGTCCGTGAAGAGGAAGAACTTGCTAAAGCCCACTTTCGTCTATTATGTCGCAAGAACCAGTATTTAATTGTCCGACCTCAAGATGACCACCCCTTGGTAGCTCAAATTGATGGTTACACTCAAGACAATGCCCAAAAAGCAATTCAACGCTTAGAACATATTGCTCGCTGGAGTGCGATCGCTCAACTCGGGGGTTCTGGTAATGGTGTCATTAAAGAGGGTGACATAGAGATGGAACTTATCTTTGGCGATCAGGACTTATCTCAATTAGCACAGATGCGTTTGGAGTACAAACTAAGGGAGGACGGCAAAAGAAAACCATCTACTGTTCAAATAAAACTCACTAATAAAAGTGATAAACCACTTTACTGTAGCTTGCTCATTCTTACAGACCTTTTCGCAGTGCAATTCCCGTCATGGCCAGGAATGGAAGCTGGTTATGTGAGACTTGAGCCACAAGGAACTTATGAGAGTCAATCGGGAAGATTAACGTTACCACAAGAATTGCCACAAGAAATTACCGAGTTTAACAACACGATTAAGTTGATTGTTAGTACCGCCGAGTTTGATGGCAAATTGTTAACTCAGAACAAACTTGATGCACCTAACACTAGAGGCGGGGGAAAAAAAGCAGATCCAGGGGTGATCAATCGAAATACCTTAAATCGTCTCATGAATAAGGTTCAAAATCGTGATTGGGAAGATGTCGAACCACAGAGCTATCAAGATTGGTTTACCAAACAAGTCACAATTACAACTGTGTGTCCCTTGGATACCACTCCAGTTTCTAACACAGACTCGAAGAATTTAGGTTCAGGGGTTAGGTTACAGCCCCATCCTAGCTTAAAGGCTAAGGCTCGTTTAACTACTGTACCTCAAGCCAGTCGCGGTCTAGAAAAGGTTATCATACCACCTATTCTGCGAGAGGACGCTCAAGTAACTCAGGCATTTCAATTTACTACCAGTCGTGGCACTGATCCGGGGTTAAGTGTATTGGAACTCACCGATGTGGAAAACCCTGAAGTTGTCACCAAAACACACCCTTTAAGATTGTTGACTGATATTCCACTAGGGGAAGGTGAACACCTTTTACCTATTGCCTATGATGGTGAGTTTTACTTGCCATTAGGTTATGGGACAACAATTGAAGATGAAAACGGCAACACGCAAACGGAAATTAAGTTAGAACGATTGTCAACCCCATACAGTGGAGATAGAGATGTAGTAGGCTCTATTTGGATGTGTTTTGTAAAGGTGATCGGCGAAAAGCTGGGTCGAAAGTTTGACGGTTATCATCTCAGGGCGGTTAAAGTTGCTGAAGATCAAACCGTAACTCCTGTAGAAGATATTTCAGCACAAGTGAACCAAGCAGATCGCATCTTACTCTATGTTCACGGGATTTTGGGTGATACCAACGATATGGTCAAGAGCGTTCAAAGGGCGAAAGTTTTAGTAGACGGGCAAGAAAGCCCCCTCAATGAGCTTTATGACCTAGTTCTAACTTTTGACTACGAGAACATTAACACTGACATTCCAGAAATTGCTCGCATTCTCAAAAAGAAACTTGAAGATGTAGATTTGAAAGCTAATCACCGTAAAGTTCTACATATTGTCGCTCATTCTATGGGAGGGTTAGTTTCCCGTTGGTTTATTGAGCGAGAAGGAGGTAATCAGGTTGTCCAACAAGTGATGTTAGGAACGCCCAATGCAGGTTCTCCTTGGCCAACGGTTCAAGATATAGCAACAGTGGCTTTGGGAATTGGACTTAATAGCCTGTCTACGGTTGCTTGGCCAGTCAAAGTGCTAGGAGGACTGGTTAGTGGGCTGGAAGCAGTGGATGTAACGCTAGACCAAATGAAGCCTAGTTCTCCGTTTCTTAGAACCTTGGCAGCAAGTCCCGATCCTGGTATTCC
>JBJUHT010000241.1:0-36347 GCA_046070105.1 Dolichospermum sp. | reverse complement strand
AAAAAAATTTACAGTTTATATTGCCTATTTTTCAAAAATTGTCAATAACTCGCAATTATTGACAATCCCTAAAAATTTATTTAATCCTGAAACTCTTTCCAGTCAACACTTGTAAGTTATTCTCTTACATCGAACTCAGGTTTTTGGTAATGTTTTTTATGCCAGAAGTTCTGCGGTTACAGCGAACTGCTTACAGCATCTCTAGTTCCCTTCCGGATGCAATGCGATCGCTACAAATACCCCAGGCATTAGTCTTTTTAGTTATCTCACCCCATTAAGTTTGAAAAACCCCCATTCTAACACACAATCAATTCTGCAAGAGGTCTAATATTTGAAAGTAGGGGTTAAGCGACAGCGCAACCCAACAAAAATGTTCATCATGTTGGGTTTCCTTGAGTCAACCCAACCTACACAAATAAACATTTATTTAAAACTTGACGATATGATCGTTATGTGCAAATAATCAATCAGAACAAATCAGATCCCCGACTGCTTAGAGAAGTTGGGGATCTAAAGTTTTTGTATTCTTTTAATAATCACCAGAAACTCATGATTAAGGCGCTAAAACTACCTCAAAAATTAATGCTGCTTGGTTCAGGAGAACTAGGAAAGGAATTTGTAATCGCTGCTCAACGTTTAGGTAATTATGTGATTGCTGTAGATAGATACGCTCATGCTCCTGCTATGCAAGTAGCTGATTGTGCAGAAGTTATTTCTATGCTGAGTGCTGATGATTTGGAAGCAGTAGTAAATAAACATCAGCCTGATTTTATCATTCCCGAAATTGAAGCTATTAGAACCGAAAAATTACAGGAATTTGAACAAAGAGGAATTACAGTTATTCCCACAGCAGCGGCTACTAACTACACCATGAACCGCGACAGAATTAGGGAATTAGCTCACAAAGAACTAGGAATTAGAACTGCTAAATATGGTTATGCAGTTACTTTAGAAGAATTAATTACTGTTTCTGAAGAAATTGGTTTTCCTAATGTTGTTAAACCTGTGATGTCGTCTTCTGGAAAAGGTCAATCTGTAGTTAATGATAGAACTCAAGTAGAAAAAGCTTGGAATTATGCTATTTCTAATTCTCGTGGAGATAGTCAAAAGGTAATTGTCGAAGAATTTATTAATTTTGAAATTGAGATTACCTTATTAACAATAAAACAATGGGACGCACCCACAATTTTTTGTTCTCCCATTGGCCACCGTCAAGAAAGAGGAGATTATCAAGAATCTTGGCAACCCGCAGCTATTTCTGAAGCTAAAATATTAACATCTCAAGAAATTGCCAAAAAAGTAACTGATGCTTTGGGTGGTGCAGGAATTTTTGGGGTGGAATTTTTCATTACTAAAGACGAAGTGATTTTTTCCGAACTTTCTCCCAGACCCCATGATACAGGAATGGTGACATTAATTTCCCAGAATTTGAATGAATTTGAATTACATCTACGAGCGATTTTAGGTTTACCAATTCCCTATATTCAACAGTTAGGATTTTCTGCAAGTGCGGTAATTTTAGCCTCAGAAAAATCTGATTCTATTGCTTTTACTGGTGTAGCTGAAGCTTTAGCAGCAAAAGATGTAGATATTAAGTTATTTGGTAAACCTACTGCTCATCCTTATCGTCGCATGGGAGTGGCCTTAGCAAAAGGTAAGGATATTCAGGAAGCGAGAGAAAAGGCCACAAAAGCAGCTAGTCAGGTGAGAATAAGTAAATAGCATTTTGTCAATAGTAAAAGTCCTGAACAAATGAGTACTATACTTTACACTCAATCGTCAGGACTATGATTTGGAGATAAATTTACTTACCAGAATCCAACAGTGACGAAAGTTAACGATATGAGTAAAACCTCTGTCAATGTTATGCAATATTCATCACCTGGTAAAGTAGTTGTAGTTTGTTGACAAGATTATTTTTTGGGTGAAATCAGCATCATCATATTTCGCCCTTCTTTCTTTGGTGCTTGCTGTAGTTCACCAAAAGGCTCTAAATCTGTAGCCATTCGCTTAAGCAAGGTTTCTGCCAAGTCACTGTGTTGAATTTCCCGACCTCGGAACATTACAGTAGCCTTAACTTTATCGCCATCTTTGAGGAAGCGTTCAGCTTGCTTAACGCGCACATTATAGTCGTGTTCTTCTATTTTGTAGCGCATTTTTACTTCTTTGACATCAGCCGTGTGCTGCTTCTTCCGGGCTTCCCGCGCCTTCTTTTCTTGCTCAAACTTATATTTCCCATAGTCCATAATTCGACATACCGGCGGGTCAGCTTTGTCACTGATTAGCACCAAGTCCAATTCCTTCTCTTCGGCTAATTGTATGGCTTCTTGGGGGGTGATAATTCCCAGTTGTGCGCCATCAGTGTCAATTACCCGAATTTTCGGGAAGCGAATGCGTTCGTTAATTTGGGGCAGATCACGAGTTCTTTTTTTCTCAATCACAGGCATTATGATTAGTGGCAGCTCTTTAGTTAAGAATTTGGGTTGGTCTTGATTTAGTTAGCTTGGTTGAATATGCCGATTAAGGCAAAATACAAGAGTAACTCAGAATTGAAAAATTAATATCCATCTCTAGTGTAGCTAATTCATACACTAGTTGGCAGTCTCAACATATTTGTTATGCTATTGCTATACAAAACTTGACAAAAACTGGTTCAAAAAATTAATAATGTAAATTACATGATATTTAACACCAATAACTATAGTTGCAATTTATACTTATAAACATCTAGAAACCTAAGATATCTAGGGTATGAACCCAGGATAACAAAATTAGGTATACAGTGGAGATAATCATAGGACTTACGCACAAGTCACGGAATAATGAACCACGTTCGCGAAGCGTGCCGAAGGCATAGGAACGAAGAGAACGAAGAAAAGAGGGTTTGAGAGATATTTTGCGTAAGTCCTGAATCAAATATAATTTAACATATTAGGGAAAAAGAAACAAGGTTAATAATTGCTCAATCACAAAAGAGGGAAAAGTGACGACTGCAATACATTGGCAGCAAAGGGTTGGTAATCAAAGAGACTGGGTATGGCGGGGTTGGCAAACTCGTTATACTTATATTCGTCCTGTCAAAGATCATCTAGGACAAACACCATTGATTTTACTACATGGTTTTGGTGCTTCCATTGGTCATTGGCGACATAACTTAGAGGTATTAGGTGAACACAATACAGTTTATGCTCTAGACATGATTGGATTTGGCGCGTCTGAGAAAGCTGCAACTAATTACAATGTAGAATTATGGGTAGAACAAGTTTACGACTTTTGGAAAACCTTTATTGGTCAACCAGTGGTTTTAGTAGGTAATTCCATAGGTTCGCTGATTTCTTTAGTAGCTGCTGCTACCCATACTGACATGGTAAAGGGGATTGTGATGATCAGTTTACCAGATCCCAGCCTAGAACAAGAAATGATCCCGACTGCTCTCAAACCCGTGGTTAGGGGTATTAAAAGTATATTCACCTCCAGATTAATATTAAAACCGATATTCTATTTTGTGCGTCGTCCTAGCGTGCTGCGGCGTTGGGCGGGTTTAGCCTATGGTCATCCTGAAGCGATTAGTGATGAACTGATAGACATCTTAGCAGGACCTCCCCAGGACAGAGGATCTGCCCGTGCTTTTAGAGCCTTATTTAAGGCAACAACAGGGACGAATTTTAGTCCAAGTGTCAAGAAAATTTTACCAAACTTAACAATACCCATGTTGTTAATTTGGGGAAAAAAAGATCGATTTGTTCCCCCAAAACTAGCGGATCAATTTCTGCGGTACAACGAGAAACTAGAACTAGTATATCTGGAAGATGTGGGTCATTGTCCCCATGATGAATCACCAGAACAGGTTAACGAAGCAATTTTAGATTGGATAGGTAGAATAAGTGTTACATCACAGTGACAGGTAAGGTAGGAAATTATTGAATATTGACTTCCGTAGTATCAATATCGGTACTTCCGTTAACACCATGAGCGATAGAAACCATTTTCGTGAGAATATGTTGACTAGGGACTTTACCTTTTAATACCACAGTGCTGCCTATTTGGGCAACCCAGAGAGTGTCAATATCATCAAAGTCAGGGTCTTGATCAAATGCTAATGCTACGCGCTTTGCTAAACCACTTTGGTCATATTCTCCGTTTAATCCTATGCGTTCTGGGGGAATTGTTTGTGTGTTAGCATCATTGCTGGGATTAACTTGAGTGTTTTCCGACTGTTCCAAGCCAAATAGTCTTTGTAACCAACCCATAAATACTCATTTCCTATTATAATTCACTTCTAATAATAATGGAAGTTCTTAAAAGTAGATATATTTAACTAACAAGATTTTGGACAAAATCCACCTGCGAGTAGATTTCTAGATAAGTTTTCCAAAAGAACTGAATGATTGGAACTATTAAGTTTGACGCTCCCTGCCCTGTAGAGGGATGGGGTATTACGGCGTTTTCTGATAAAATAAGAATTAAGACCGACAATTCAGCGTGGTAGAAATTCGCTTCGCACTCATGAGTGCCGGTCTGCGTTCATGCCATGCTTTTTTAGTTGCCGATGAAACATACGCTGTCAGTTATAGTTGAAGATGAAGCGGGGGTTCTATCCCGCATTGCGAGTTTATTTGCGCGTCGGGGTTTTAATATTGAAAGCCTTGCTGTCGGTCCTGCGGAACAGGGAGGAGTATCACGGATTACAATGGTTGTGCCTGGTGATGATCGGATCATCGAACAACTTACCAAGCAACTGTATAAGTTAGTTAATGTTCTCAAAGTGCAAGATATTACAGAAATACCTTGCGTAGAAAGAGAATTGATGCTTTTGAAAGTAAATGCTAATAGCAGTAATCGTTCAGAAATAATTGAATTATCTCAGATTTTCCGGGCGCGAATTGTTGATGTGGCTGAAGATTCTTTGACCTTGGAAGTTGTGGGTGATCCTGGTAAAATGGTAGCGATAGTTCAAGTGCTGCAAAAATTTGGACTGAGGGAAATTGCCCGTACGGGTAAAATTTCTCTAACTCGTGAATCAGGTGTAAATACTGAATTACTGAAGTCTTTACAAGTAAAAGTCTAGGATGATTAAACGTGGATTATAACGATAATAACTAAGTTGACAATCGAAGTTTCCCGTCCAATTAAGCAGCAGATATGGTGTAGATACTATGTTTGCTGCTATTATTTTGATTTAATCAAGAATTATGTCAATTTGGCGTGACTTAATGGGTGAAAACTTGATAAAAAGTTGATAGTTCAAAGCAAAAAATAATAACCAATAAACTATGTTCATATTTGATTAGTAAATAATCATCCCAGAGGCAGAAGACTTAAAACTGCAAGAAATATATTTTCGTGAGTTATTGAAGCTATGTGATTTGGGGAGAAATAACGAAGAGACAGAGAGTCATAGATGATTAAATTGCCACCATACCATTAAGACTTGTTTGTATTGATAACTAATTTAGAATTAGGGGCGGGGTAATCCCTAATATTGATAATTGAATATAGTTATTAATAGAAGCAGTTTTTGAAAGTTATTAATGAAAATTTCAGGTGTTTATCCAGTGAAAAAATTCTGTAGATTTTCCTGGAGATACTGATATGAATATCCTATTTTTTGTTTCTCATATTGCTATTCAGAGAACAATTAGAAAATTATCGAGTCAATTAAGTAAAATCAGAAATAGACATTGGTTTATTTGTGATATCACGGTTTTTGCCATGACACCATTGTTAGCATTAGGATTGCGTTTAGATGGTAATTTGAACTTAGAAGAATATATTTTCCAGTTGGGAATTGCGACGATTTTGTTTTTAGCAGTTAAACTAATTATCTTTTGGGGAGTTGGTTTTTATAGACGCTATTGGAAGTACGCAAGTATCGAAGAAGGGATTTATATAATCACATTGATGATGGGTGTAGTAGCCATACAAACGACCCTATTTAATTTATTGGAGATGCTATTAGGTGAACTTCCGCAATCATTGCCAATTTTGGAGGGAATATTATCTTGCATATTTCTGATTTTACTGCAATTTAGTGTTCGGGTTGTAGAAAGGATAAGCCATAGACAAAGAATATCCAAAAATAGAGAAAGAGTGCTGATAATTGGTGCTGGTAGTGCGGGGGTTTCCCTAGTAGAAGATATGCAGAGAAATCCTGAATTTGGTGCTGAACCAGTAGGATTTATAGATGACGATATCAAAAAACAGAATATACATTTAAGGGGAATTCCCGTATTAGGAAATCGCCAGAAAATTTCTGAAGTTATCAAAACACTAAAGATCCATAAAGTTATCATTGCCATGCCTACAGTTCCTGGACAAACTATTAGACAGATTGTGGATATTTGTCAAAAAAATGGAGTGCAACCTAGTACCTTGCCAGGAATTTATGAAATTCTGAATAGTCGTGTAAGAGTAGATAGTGTTAGAGACATCAAAATTGAGGATTTGCTCAGACGTGAACCCATTGAGACAGAACTAGAAAGAGTCGCTGAATTTATCAAGAATAAAACAGTATTAATTACAGGTTCGGGGGGGTCAATTGGTAGTGAACTATGCCGACAAATTTTACGTTGTCATCCAGCTAAAATTATTCTCATTGGCCATGGAGAAAATTCTGTTTTTAATATTCAACAAGAACTAGAAAAACTGATCCAAATACTGAAAAATAATCATAAATTAGGGACAGATGTTAATATACCGCAGATTTATGCCTTCATTGCTGATATTAGAGTGCAGTCGAGATTAGAAAACGCTTTTGAAAGATTTAAACCGGATGTAATTTTTCATGCGGCGGCTCATAAACACGTTCCTTTAATGGAGTTAAATCCCGCAGAAGCAATTACTAATAATGTAATGGGAACGAGAAATTTACTACAAGTAGCATTGCAATATAATGTTGAACATTTCGTGATGATTTCCACAGATAAAGCAGTTAATCCTACTAATGTCATGGGTGCTAGTAAAAGAGTGGCAGAAATGTTAGTTTTACAAGCTGCAAAAGAAAGTGGTAAATCCTATGTAGCGGTGCGTTTTGGCAACGTTTTAGGAAGTCGTGGTAGTGTAGTTCCTACGTTTCAAAAACAGATTTTAGCAGGGGGACCAATTACAGTTACTCATCCCGATATTTGCCGATATTTCATGACCATACCGGAAGCAGTTCAACTAGTTTTGCAAGCATCTATATTGGGTCGTAGTGGTGAAGTTTTAATGTTAAATATGGGTGAACCGGTGAAAATTGTAGATTTAGCGAAAGCATTAATTCATCTTTCGGGATATGAAGTTAATAAAGATATTGACATAGTATTTACAGGTTTAAGACCGGGTGAAAAGCTATTTGAGGAATTGTTTATTGAGGGAGAAGAGTATGAAAAAACTGAACATCAGAAACTATTAGTTGTGAAAAATGCGAGTCGGATTATTCCTAATTCTTTGAATATTACTGTAGAAAAATTGCTAGGAGTAGCTGCCAGAAATGATACCAATTCTATTATTTTATTGCTGTCGCAATTGGTAGCAGGTTACAAACCGAAATTCCCGGAAGAAAGCAGTTTATTAGATACCGCTAAATATGCAAATCAGACCTCCCTTATGCAGGTAAATATTTTAGCAAATATCGAGCCAACAGGTGCATAAACAGTCTTCATAGTTTAAATCAATCTCAATGAAAATTATGGAATTAAGTAATAGAGTTCAGATCAAAGATTTTCCCAAATCAAACTATTTATCTTCCCTCAAGAAAACAGTGAGAACTTTTGTGAGAAGAAAATGTGATTGGTCAATAGGAATTTATACAGGGGAATCACCTTTTCAATTAAGTTCTCCAGAGAATATCAAAAATCCGGTTTTGACTGCTAAAGATGTTACAGATATACCAGCAGACTTCGTTGCTGATCCGTTTATGGTTTTTGAAAATGGGGTTTGGTATATGTTTTTCGAGGTACTAAATAGTTTGAATTTTCAAGGAGAGATAGGACTTGCAACTAGCAAAAATGGCTTGAATTGGCGTTATGAAAAAATCATAATTAGGGAGGATTTTCATTTATCTTATCCTTATGTATTCAAGTTTCAAAATGAATACTATATGATTCCAGAAAGCTATAAAGCCAATGCAATTAGGCTATATAAAGCAGTTGAATTTCCTACTAAATGGACATTGGTTAAAACCTTACTAGAAGGCAGCGATTATGTAGATTCTTCAATTTTCAATTTCCATGATCAATGGTGGATGTTTACGACATCTCCCCAGGGTAATATACTGCATCTTTACTATGCTGATGAATTGATGGGAAATTGGGTCAAGCATCCTCAAAGTCCTCTCATAGAAGGAAATTTTCATATATCCAGACCGGGAGGAAGGGTAATAGTATCTGATGGCAAAATTTTCCGATATACACAGGATGTCGTGGGTTTTTATGGTAATCAAGTTAGGGCTTATGAAATTACAAATTTGACAACTACTAACTATGAAGAAAAAGAGATCATTCATAATCCAGTGATTAAAGGAAGTGGTGAAGGTTGGAATAAAATTGGTATGCACAATATTGATCCGCATCAACTTGATAATGGTAAATGGATAGCTTGTGTGGATGGTTATCAAATAGTTTTTTGGGCATGGCAGAAAGAAAAAGAATTAAGATTATGACAAAAGCCAATGCCAAAAAATAAAAACATAACCTTACGTCGTAATTTTTCTTGGACTTTAATTGGTAATGTAATTTATTCAGGTTGTCAATGGGGAATGTTAGTAGTTTTAGCTAAACTTGGTAATCCAGAAATGGTAGGGACATTTACTTTAGGATTAGCAGTAACAGCCCCAGTAATGATGTTTAGTAATCTGCAATTACGAGATATTCAAACAACAGATGCTAAAAATCATTATCTTTTCAATGATTATTTAGGTTTAAGATTGATCACCACAGGGTTAGCATTACCAATAATCTTATGGATTACCTTAGCTACAGGATATAAAGGTGAGACAGCAATAGTCATAATTTTGATTGGTTTTGCTAAAGGATTAGAGTCAATTAGTGATGTTTTTTATGGACTGCTTCAGAAACATGAAAAAATGGATCGCATGGCTATATCTGTAATGATGAAAGGTCCTTTATCTTTACTGATGTTAAGTATAGGTACTTATATATCAGGTAGTATTGTTTGGGGGGTTGTTGGGTTAGTCATAGCTTGGGCTTGTATTTTATTGATCTGGGATATTCCTAGTTATCAGTGGTTAATTAATACATTGACATCAGAAGGTGAAATTCCTGATTCTCTCAAGGGAAAGACAGCAAAACCTCGGTGGCAATTAGGAACTATTAGTAAGTTAATTTGGTTATCCTTGCCTTTGGGTTTGGTGATGATGTTGATTTCCCTGAATACCAATATTCCTCGTTATTTTCTCGAACAGTCTTTGGGAAAAAAAGAACTCAGTGTATTTGCTGCCCTTGCGTACCTGATAGTCGCAGGAAACATGGTAGTCAGTGCATTAGGTAGCGCAGCCCGTCCTAGACTGGCAAAATACTACACCTTGGGGAACGTTAGCGCTTACCAAAAACTTCTCCGCCAACTTGTTGCTATTGCTTGTCTGTTAGGGTTGTCCGGTATTTTAGTGGCTTGGGTTGCTGGTGGGCAGATATTAACTATTATTTACCAACCAGAATACGCTAAATATACTGAGCTTTTGATTTGGTTAATGGTAATAGCGGCAATTGGGTATGTTTCCTCCTTTCTGGGTGAAGGAATGACTGCTGCTAGATATTTTCGTACGCAAATTCCCTTATTTATTATAGTCACTAGTACATCCGCCATCGCTTCCTTCTGGTTTATTCCTAAAAATGGACTTATAGGAGCAGCAATAGCACTGATGATAGCCGAAATAGTTCGCACAATTTTTACATTAGGAGTCATATTTCATGCCGTACATCGCATCCACAGATATCAAACACACAGATAGAGAAATTACTCAAAAACCTCGACGCATTCTTCATGTTTTAGGGGGTATGAATCGGGGGGGAATTGAAACTTGGCTCATGGAAATTTTACAGTATATAGACCGCGATCGCTTCCAAATGGATTTTTTAGTCCATAGCACAGAACCCGGTGCTTATGACCAAGAAGCACGCGCTCTCAACAGTCAAATTATTACCTGTCCCTATCCCTCTCGACCCTGGATTTACGTTCCTAAATTTCGGCAGATTTTGCGTGAACATAAACCGTATCATATTATTCATAGTCACGTACATCTCTTCAGTGGTAATATTTTGCGTTTAGCTGCCCAAGCAGGTATACCATGCCGTATTGCTCACTGTCACACAGATACATCAGCTATAGCCACAAGAGGGGGACTTTATCGCCGCTTATATTATACCTGGATGAAATCTTGGATTAACCGCTATGCAACTATGGGTTTAGGAATTAACAACCAAGCGGTAGCAGCCTTATTTGGCTCAAGTGATAAATCTAACCCGCGTTGGCAAACTATTAATTACGGTTTGGATATCACTCCTTATGCAGATAAAATTGATACAGTTGCTACGCGGCTTGAACTTGGTATTCCTATTGATACTTTTGTCATTGGTCACATAGGTAGATTTGTTGAAGTCAAAAACCATACTTTTATCCTTGATATTGCCGCAGCAGTGGTCAAAAGAGAACCAAAAATGTGTCTTTTATTAGTAGGAGAGGGTTCACTGCGATCGCAAATAGAACAAAAAGCTTCCCAATTAGGCTTAACGAATCATATTATCTTTGCAGGCGTTCGTGCCGATATTCCCCGATTAATGCGAGGTGCTATGGATATATTCCTGTTTCCATCCCTTTTTGAAGGATTAGGAAATGTGCGTTTAGAAGCACAGTGCGCTGGACTACCTGCCGTAATTTCCGATGTTCTTCCCGAGGAAGGTGATGTCATCAAACCCCTAGTGCAGCGACTTTCTCTACGTGAATCAGCGGATAATTGGGCAGAAGTAATTTTAACATGGAAAAATAAAATACCAGCGATTAATCAAACTGAGGCTTTAAAAATCATGAAAGATAGTAATTTCAACATTGAAAAATCTACCAAACAATTAGAACAGATTTATGAATCAAAATTCTCTGCACAAAAAGACAATTTATCCTGATAGTTTAATAATTTCCATTTTCTTTTGTCTGCTGATATTGCTAGGATTTCTGCCAACTACAAATCAATTTTTGCACTGGTTTATTATTCCAGTCACATTGAGTGGAATTGTCATTGGTATTGACGCTGTACAATGGTTTCGGGGGCAATTAAATATCTTTTCTCCCGTAGGCGTTATGGGTTTATTAGGTGTTCATTTTTTCTTTTTAGCACCCCTGCTTCATGTTAGTTGGAATAATTGGTTAGGTAGTGACTTAATACCACCTCCAGACTGGAGACCCTGGGTAGGTGGAATGGCAATTCTGAACTTATTAGGTATTTTGCTTTATCGCATTTCTAGAAATATAGATTTCTCCATATTTTTCCAGCAAAAATCAATTAATCAAAAGAGAAATCAAAAAACAGTTTGGATAATTAATAAACAACGTTTTCCCTTAATTGTAGGGATAGCACTAATTGTTTGTTTAGTTTTACAAATATTAGTTTATAGCCAGTATGGAGGGTTAATTGGTTATATCAATGCTTTCGCAGATAAACAAACAGAAGCCGGAGTAGGACAGGGTTGGTTATTAATGATTTGTGAAAGTTTTCCTAACTTAGCAATGATGGCATTTACAGTGTATGCTAAAGACAAAAAAAGATTACAAACATGGCCTGTATTAATTACAGTTTTAGTCATATTTTTTGTAATTAAATTGCTATTTGGTGGCTTGCGGGGTAGTCGTAGTAATACAATATGGGCATTATTTTGGGCAGCGGGAATGATTCATTTTGGTCTGAAGAAAATTAATAAAAAACAAATCCTCATGGGTATGATATTCTTCATATTTTTCATGTACTTTTATGGATTTTTAAAATCAGGAGGAACTGAAGGACTCCAAACTGCGTTACAGGGGGCAGAAGCTAGGGAAGAATACACAGCAGAAAATGGCAGAACCTGGGAGAACTTATTATTAGGAGACTTAGGAAGAACGGACGTTCATGCTTATATGTTATATCGCTTAATGGACGATGATAGTGATTACAAATATGCTTGGGGACGAACTTATTATTCAGCATTTACTCTTTTAATTCCTCAACAAATTTGGCCTTATCCCGAAAAACCACCGAATAAATCAAAAGAAGGAACAGACCTACTTTATGGTATGGGTTCTTATATTCCTGGAGTGTGGGTATCCTCCAAAGTTTACGGAATTGCTGGAGAAATAATGCTAAATTTTGGACCTATTGCTGTACCTTTTTCTTATATTTTCTTAGGGATAGTTGTAGGGTTAATTCAGCGTTCTTTGTCCGGTTATTCAAAAGTAGATACTCGTTTACTGTTGCTACCAATGTTAATCAATTTCAGTTTTACAATTTTGATAGGTGATTTGGATAATCTCATATATTTTTTAATCACTGTTGGTGGTGTTCCTTCTCTGGTAATTTTTAGTAGTTCTGAAAAAAAAATACTCCTCCCTCCCTCTCCTATTATCAATGAAAGAAAACAAACTCCTCTTTATAACCAAATGACCAATTACCCATAATTATCTATGTTAAAAATTCTGCATTTAATTAGTAGTTTAAATAGAGGTGGAATTGAAATGTGGCTACTTTCTATGCTACGAGAAATTCCCAGAAACCAATATGAGATGGATTTCTGTTGTAAAGGACAAAATGTAGGTGCATTAGCAAATATTGCTCAAGAATTAGGTGCAAAAGTATTTCATTATCGCCTAAATTTTGCTCATTTTGGCTTTATTAACAACTTAAAACGTATTATCATAGAGGGAAATTATCAGATTATCCATAACCATTTAGAAGCTTATAGTGGTCTTGGTACTTGGTTAGGTAATGAATTACAAATCCCAGTAATTACCTCCTTTCATAATACGAAATTTTTTACTCCCCAAACATCATTAACTCGTCGTTTTATCATTCGACAATTGCGGTCAATTTACGCAAAATTTAGTATTGGCTACGCATTGGAAAATTCTCATTTAGTCACAGGTTGTTCCCAAGGAGTAATTGATAGTTTGACAAGTTTTAATCAAAACATAAAAAACTCTGGACTTGTTTTAAATTATGGTGTGAATATTCCTGATTTAGCAACAGTTGAAAAATGCAAAGAGTTGCGTAATTCTTTTGGTTGGACTGAAGATACCCCAATTATTCTTCATGTAGGAAGATTAATAGAACAAAAAAATCATTTAGGATTACTTTCTATATTCCAAAAAGTTCTAGAAAAGATTCCTACAGCCAAACTTTTGTTAGTCGGAGAAGGTCCATTACGAGGATTAATTACAGAAAATATCACTAAACTCGGACTTATAAATGCAGTTAAGTTACTCGGACTGCGTGACGATATTCCCGCATTAATGACTTGTGCTAACGTTTTTTTATTCCCCTCTTTTCATGAAGGATTTGGGTTAGTTGCTATTGAAGCTAATGCAGCGGGATTGCCAATTGTTGGGTCAAAAATACCCGGTTTAATAGAAGCGGTCAAAAATCAAGAAACAGGAATTTTGCATGAAGTAGAAGACCTAGAAGGCATGGCTAAATCAACAATTGAAATCATCAATAATCGCCAATATGCTCAACAACTTTCTCAGGCTGGAATAACCTGGATAAAAAGTAAATATTCGACGAATAATAGTGCCAAGAACTTGATAAAAATTTACCATAATTGCCCAATAAAAGTATAAGAATTAAGCAAAAAAAATGGATGTATTAGTAACAGCCAGCACCCACTTTGGTATCACAAGTGATGGTATGCTGTGGACTCCAAATCAATCATTAGATTATCACTTCTGGTCTCAATATTTAGACGTATACGATGAAGTTAGAATTTTAGCACGAGCAAAACCGTATCAATTACCACCATCCGGCTGGAATCAAGCTTCAGGACCAGGAATCAAAGCGATACCTTTACCCGACTATCAAGGAGGATCAGAATTAGTAAAAAACTATACTCGCATTAAAAAAACTGCGATTGCTGCGTTAGCGAATACAAAAGCCGTACAAATGCGTTTATCCTGTGATATCGGTGCAATTGTCTGGCGGTGTTTAGCATCTTCAAGACCTTATGGTATAGAAGTAGTTAATGATCCTTATGATGTCTTTGCCCCTGGTGCTTATAAACATCCTTTAAGAGCAATTTTTCGGAGATGGTCAACGTGGCAATTACAACATCATACTGCCAATGCTACCGCTGCTGCTTATGTAACAGAATACTCATTACAAAAGCGATATCCGCCGAAAAATGGCGCATTTTCGACTTATTTCTCCAGTATTGATTTACCCAATTCAGCCTTTGCGGCTGCACCGCGAGAGCCAAGAGTAGGTATAAAATCATTTACGCTTGTTAGCGTAGGTACATTAGCCCAACTTTATAAAGCACCAGATATCTTAATTAAAGCTGTGGCAATTTGTGTACAAGAAGGGTTAGATATAAAACTAATGTGGGTAGGAGATGGTAAGTACAAATGGGAATTGCAAACATTGGCAGCGGAAAAAGGTATAAATAAGCGAGTCACATTTTGCGGATATTTATCCACCAGAGAGCAAGTAATTGAGCAATTGGATCAAGGGGATCTTTTCGTTCTCCCATCATACCAGGAAGGCTTACCAAAAGCCATGATTGAAGCCATGGCGCGAGGGTCAAATGTAGGGGGTATTCCCGAATTATTACCAGAGGAGGATATGGTTAACCCTGGTTGTCACATAGCCTTGGCACATAAAATCTGGGAAGTTGTCACTAACCCATATCGTTTAGCAAATATGTCAATTTGCAATTTAGAAAAAGCTAAAAATTACAGAGAAGATATTTTGCAAAAACGCCGAATTAAATTCTATAATCATGTCAAAGAACAAACGCAGACATGGTTATCAAGCCAGAAAAAAGTTTTCTAAATTATCTATCAACCTCTAAATAAAAATGAATAAAATTTTAATAGTAACAACAATTCCTAGCACTATTAATGCGTTTCTTCTACCTTTTGTTGAACATTTTCGCGCCCATGGTTGCAAAGTAGATGGAATGGCCTTGGGAATCAGTGCAAATGCTCAATGTTTAGCCGCATTTGATCAAGTTTGGGATATAAAATGGTCAAGAAATCCCCTAAATCCATTGAATTTAACAGTTGCTCCTCAGATCATTCAAAAAATAGTTGAAAAAGAGAAATATGATATAGTTCATGTTCACACACCAGTAGCAGCTTTTGTGACTCGCTATGCTTTAAAAAACCTGAAAAAGCGACTGAATACAAAAGTCATTTATACAGCTCATGGTTTTCATTTCTACCAAGGAGGTAAAGCTTTAAAAAATGCTTTATTTCTATTTTTAGAAAAATTAGCTGGTCATTGGACAGACTATTTAGTAGTAATTAATCGTGAAGATCAAGAAGCCGCTCAAAAATACAAACTTGTCTCATCAGAACGGCTTAATTATATGCCAGGAATTGGTGTAAATTTGCAATATTATAAAGCTGATTCTATCTCTTTAAAAGATATTGAGAAATTACGTCAAGAATTAGGACTAACAGCAAACACTAAATTGTTTTTATCGGTAGCCGAATTTATTCCCCGAAAAAGATTGTCAGATATTTTAAAAGCATACTGTAATTTAAACAGACCTGAAACCTGTTTAGTTTTTGCTGGAGACGGAGTATTAATGGAGGAAATGCAGCAGTTAGCAATTAAATTAAATATTCAAAATCAAGTCCGATTTTTAGGAATACGTCGGGATATTCCTATTTTAATGCGTACCGCAGTAGCCACAATTTTAGTTTCCGAGCAAGAAGGTTTACCCAGATGTGTAATGGAAGCTATGTCCTTAGAAACTCCAGTAATTGGTACAAATATTCGCGGAACTAGAGACTTATTAGAAAATGGGTGTGGTTTACTTGTAGAAGTGGGTGATATAGAGGGAATAACAAAAGCCATGACATGGATATTAGATCATCCAGAAAGAGCGATAATTATCAGTAAAAAAGGACGAGAAAAAATAATTAATTATGATATAAACCAAGTTATTAAAATGCACAATAACTTATACAACTGTCTCCAGAAAATCAAATAAATAGGAATTATTAATTAGGAAAATTCTAAAAATTCCTATATATTGTCTTCTTTTGCTTGAAATTTAATTGGTGATAATTATGAACAAATATCCGGTATTATTAGCTATTTTTATCTGCATTTTTATAGTTTTCCAAAATGGAGTATTTCCACAAAATTTATCTGCATTAACCACAAGAAAAGTTATTAATAACGAAAGAGGATTTTACTATGTATTTCCTTATAATGATCAGTGGTCAAAAGTTGGAGCTTATATAGGATTAGCTCATTATGATAGTTTTGAAGCCATGAATAAAGAAGCTATTAGAGGAATTCAGGGTCGTTTTCAACACTTTCATTCTCAAGATGAAAATAAATATGCTTATTTCTCTTATACTGAATTAAAGGAATATGAAACTGACGAATTAAATCAAAATCATCCACCATTATGGATTACTGCTAAGTATAAAAATCAAAAAAAGCCTGTAATTTTTGAATGGTTGTCAAAAGAAAAAGCCCAAGGTGTAAACTTTGCTGACGAGCGTTATATAAATTTCTTTATCAAAAAATATGTCCGTAATAAACTACAAAAAAATTCCTATCAAAATATTTGGTTAGGATTGGATAACTGCGCTTTTAATTACAATTTATATGGTGTATTTGACGAAAAAAATAATTTTATAAATAACGTTAAATGGGAGAAACCATTTCCCCAAAATAATCAAGAGTTTTTGCAATCTGTCAAGCATTTTTTTAAACGAATTAAAGGAATTGCACCGGATATTAAAATTATTTGTAATGAAGGGAGTATTGCTGATGAAACTCAGTATAATCAAATATTTGCGAATACAGATGGAGTTATTTTAGAAGATTTTCTTGGTGAGATATATAATCAAGATGGAAATTATGCTAGAGATAAAATTTATCAGATTTATTTGCGAATGAAAAATTTTGCGACCAACAAAGTCCAAATTTATCAACCTCATACACACAACCGAGATGAACTTATTCATGATATGTACCTGGGGTATTTAATTTTTGGTGGAGAAAATCGGTTTTTAAGTATGGATAATGATCAAAGTCAAGAGATTGATCCAAAACGATATATAAAAATTAAAAATGCTTTAGGTAATGCTACTTTTCCAGCGACAGACCAACAGGAAATAAATAAAAGTAAAGGATATCGTCTTTATTCAAGAACTTATGAAGGAGGAATTATTTATTTTAATCTCACGGGAAAAACTCAAACTATAAAATTAAAATCATGGCAGAAATATTTTGATGAAGATCATCTTCCAGTAACAAGCATTGTCCTTAAAGATAAAACAGCCAAATATGTAGTTTTTAGTCCAGAAGTTAGAGCCGAGAAACCTGTTATTAGTCCAGTTAAAGAAGGAATAATCAGCGGTGAAATTGTTGTTAATATCCAGAGTTAAATTCCTAATGCAACTATTAGATATACGCTTGATAATAGCGAACCAAATCAAAATTCTCCAATTTATAGGACTCCGATAAAACTAACTAAAAGTGCTATGGTAAAAGCTAAAGTGTTTAGTCCCAATGGTTCTCCAAGTTGGACATCAAATACTTATTATAGTATGACCAATAAATTGCCGCAAGTGGAATTTCATGTAAGTGCAGCCAGTGGAAGTGAGTTTTTAAATATGGATTATCCTCTAGTAAAACTAAATTACATGAGTGGGAAAAACGTAACTGTTAATTATGCGGTTGTGGGGGGTACAGCCAAGAATGATGGTATAGATTATAAATTAGGAAATGGTCAGTTGACATTTCAATCTGGAGAACAGTACAAATATTTACCAATACCTATTATTAATGATGATCAAAAAGAAGATAATGAGACTATCAAAATTAAGCTTTATCAACCAATTAATGCCAAGTTAGGAAATAAAAACCTATATACTTATACAATTAAAGATAATGATTAAAGGTATTGACAATATGGCTATATTATCTTTTGTATTTTCGCTATATTTTTAATAAGGGTTTTGTTTCGTGCCAAGGTGTAAAGAGGCAAAGAAGAATATAAATGTCTGCATGAATATCTATAATATTAACAGAGTAGAGAAACATGAGAAATAGCGAATCACAAACTAGGAATTATAATCAATCTTACCTAAGATGGATTAGCAGATTTATCAAATTAGTATTAGATAGATTTGTCGCCTTTATCGGCATCATTTTTCTTTTTCCTATTCTGATAATTGTAGCAGGTGCTATTTATTTGCGTATGGGGAGTCCAATTTTATTTATGCAGCCCCGTCCAGGTAAAAATGCGCGGATTTTTAATTTCTATAAATTCCGCACCATGACTAATGAAAAGGACGAAAAAGGTAATTTATTATCTGACGAAAAACGCTTAACATCCTTTGGTGATTTTATCCGCAAAACCAGCTTAGATGAACTTCCTCAATTGTGGAATGTTTTCAAGGGTGATATGAGTTTTGTCGGTCCACGTCCTTTGCGTGTGCAATATCTTGAACTTTATACTCCTGAACAAGCTCGTCGTCACGATGTTTTACCGGGAATTACAGGACTAGCTCAAATTAATGGTCGTAATGCTATTAGCTGGGAAACAAAGTTTAACTTGGATATTTGGTATATTGACAATTGGAATCTTTGGCTAGATTTGAAAATTCTTCTATTAACATTTTGGAAAGTGGTTAAGCGTGAAAATATCAGTCAGGAAGGATATGCAACTGCGCCGGATTTTAAAGGTCAGGAAGAATAAGTATTAGTTTTTTTGGTAAATTAAGGATGGGAATTTTATGGACAAGGTTGTTATTTTTGGAAACAGTTTTTTTGCAGAAACTATTTACTTTTATCTCCAGCATGATTCAGATTATCAATTAATTGCGTTTACCGTTGATGAATCTCACATTACATCAGAAAGTTTCCATGATTTACCAGTTGTGGCTTATGAAAACTTGGAAAAATATTATCCACCGAGTGAATATAAGTTGTTTATTCCTCTGGGTTATGAAAGATTGAATAAGTTGCGGACAGAAAAATATTATGATGCCAAAAATAGAGGATATAATTTTATTTCCTATATCAGTTCTCGGTCTCATTATCATCATATATCTGTAGGTGAAAACTGTTTGATTTTAGAAAATAGTATCATAGAACCTCAAGTGACTATTGGTGATAATTGTATTCTTGCTGGTGGTAATCATATTGGACATCATTCGATAATTAATAATCACTGTTTTATAGCTTCTCATGTTGTTTTTGGTGGCAGAGTAGTTGTAGGAGAATACACTTTTATTGGCATGAATGCTACTATTAGAAATTCCATAAATATTGGCAAAGAAAATATTATTGGTGCGGGATCAATAATTCTTACCAATACGGAAGATCAAGCAGTTTACTCCCCAGGAGAAACTCCAAAATTTCAAGTTCCTAGCAATCTTATCCATATTTAAGGGAGAAAATAATTTATGACTGGTTTTTCCTGTTTTATTGTTGGTAATGGGACTCTATCTATCAATTGTTTAGAACTCTTATTACTCAAAAATTGCCAACTATTAGGAGTATATTCGCCGGATAATTCATTACAAGCATGGTGTGAAAGTCATGGAATTGACTACATAAGTTCTCGCAATCTTTTCCGCAAAAAACTTTTGAGTGTTGAATATGACTATCTTTTTAGTATTAATAATGTTCAATGGATTATTCCCAAAAATGTAATTGCTAGAGCGAAAAAGGCGATCGCATCTGTTCCTACTCCCGAAGCTTTAAAAAACTGGGATTTTATGAATGCTTCTATGGCCTTTATAGCTTATGAAGATGGGAGTGGTAGCGAATTGGTACATAAGGGGGAATTGAGTGATGCAGACTCTAGGCAAATTGTCCAACAACTTGAGGTTTTTATCTCTGCTTGTTTAGAACATCCCGATCAATCTTTAGATAAGTTACCAATTCTTAGCCTCAGCCAACAACAGCAGATTTTAGAAACATGGAATCAGACTGCACAACCTTTCCCCGCAGATAAATGTATTCATGATTTAGTGCTGGAACAAGTAGAGCGGACTCCTGATGCTATTGCTGTGGTTTTTCAAGAACAACAATTAACTTATCGGGAATTAAACACACAAGCTAACCAATTAGCGCATTACTTAATTTTACAGGGAGTTGGATCGGATGTGTTGGTGGGTTTGCTGATGGAGCGATCGCTAGAAATGATCATCGGCTTATTAGCAATTCATAAAGCTGGAGGGGCTTATCTTCCCCTAGACCCTGATTTTCCTCAAGAGCGTTTGGCTTTCATGGTAGAAGATTCCCAAGCCCCCATTATTTTAACCAATTTGGCCGCAACCACGGGGGGTAGCAGGATTATTCCCATTGATACAATCAGGGCAGAAATTAGTCAACAAGCGACGACAAATCCCCATACAGAAGTTAAACCAGAAAACCTCAGTTATGTTATCTACACCTCCGGCTCTACGGGAAAACCCAAGGGTGTGATGGTAGAACATAGAAATGTGGTTAACTTTTTCACGGGAATGGATGGGGTAATTAACCATGAACCGCCAGGAGTATGGTTAGCTGTAACCAGTTTGTCCTTTGATATTTCAGTTTTGGAACTCTTCTGGACACTAGCACGGGGATTTAAAGTAGTAATTTATAACCCTAAAGCAGAGCGGAAATCGGCTACTACTGCAAGTTTAAAACGGCAAAATCGACCTCAAACCATAGATTTTAGTCTTTTCTACTTTTCTAGCCATGAGAAGGGTGAAGATGCTGCGGACAAATATCGCTTATTACTAGAAGGGGCTAAATTTGCCGATGCTCATGGGTTTAAAGCAGTTTGGACTCCCGAACGTCATTTTCACGCTTTTGGTGGCTTATTCCCCAATCCGGTGGTCAGTAGTGCAGCGATCGCTACCATCACTAAAGACATCCACATCCGCGCTGGTAGCTGTGTTTCTCCACTACATAACACAATTCGTCTAGCAGAAGATTGGTCTTTAGTAGATAATCTCTCTAATGGTCGAGTAGGTATATCTTTTGCCGCCGGTTGGCAACCCAACGATTTCGCGCTGTATCCCGATAGATTTGCCAACCGCAAGGAAATCATGTTTGAGCAAATAGAGGAGGTACAGGCACTTTGGCGGGGAGAAAGCCATTCCGTTACCAACGGAAAAGGAGAAAAGTTTTTTGTGCAAACCCTACCACGTCCCATTCAACCGACACTGCCAATTTGGATCACGGTCGCAGGTAACCCAGAGACCTTCGCGCAAGCCGGAGCTAAGGGCTTTAATATTTTAACTCACCTACTGGGACAAAGTTTAGAAGAATTAGCGGACAAAATTGCCATTTATCGTCAAGCTTATACAGAGAATGGACATACTGGACAGGGAATTGTCAGCTTGATGATACATACTTATGTAGGGGAAAGTAAGGAAAAAGTGAAGGAACTGGTGCGGCAGCCAATGCGGCAATACTTGGCCAGTTCTTTGGATTTAATCAAGCTTGCGGCTTGGTCTTTCCCCACTTTCAAGCAGAAAACCACAAATGAGAAGGGACAGTTTGATTTATCTCACTTGTCTGACCCAGATATGAATGAGGTACTAGATTTCTCCTTTGAACGCTACTTTGAAACCAGTAGTTTATTTGGAACAGTGGATACCTGTGTACAGATGGTAGATCGAATTAAAGCCATTGGTGTTAATGAAATTGCCTGTCTGATTGATTATGGTGTAGATACGGATACGGTACTGTCTCAATTACCGCTACTGAATGAATTGAAAACACGAATTACCTCTCAACCTACCACCGTAGCCGATTTGATTAAGAGTCATCAAGTGACACATCTGCAATGTACTCCTTCTATGGCTAGTTTGCTGATTGCAGACACCCCCAACCGCCAAGCTTTATCGCAGTTATCTAATTTAATGATCGGTGGTGAGGCTTTTACCGAAGCTTTAGCAAAGGAACTTAGACAGATAATTCCCGGACAAATTCATAATATGTATGGTCCAACAGAAACCACTGTTTGGTCTGCAACCCATACTTTAGCTCAAGTCAATGGAGTTGTTCCCCTGGGTCGTCCCATTGCCAATACTGAGTTATATGTTCTGGATAATCATCAGCAACCTGTGCCTGTTGGTATCGCTGGTGAACTATATATTGGTGGTGCAGGGGTGACGCGCGGGTATTTAAACAGACCAGAATTAACTCAGTCAAGATTTATCTCCCATCCCTTTAGTACGGACACTAACACTCGTTTATACCGAACTGGCGATTTAGTTCGCTACCGCAGAGATGGTATTTTAGACTTTTTAGGACGCATAGATTTTCAAGTAAAAATACGTGGACATCGGATTGAATTAGGAGAAATTGAGACAATTTTAAGCCGACAGGTCGCAGTACAAGAAGCTGTAATTATTGTTCGTGAAGATATCCCAGGGGATAAGCGACTTGTAGCCTATATCCGTCCCCAACCAGGACAAAAACTCATTCTCTCAACTATTCGAGAATACTTACTTTCCCACTTACCTGAGTATATGGTTCCTTCTAACTTTGTTGTTCTGGAGAAGTTTCCCCTGACTCCTAACCATAAAGTTGACCGCAAGGCCTTACCTGCTCCTATGTTAGCGCCTGGGACTGTTGGGGACACTGTAAGTACCAAAATACCCCAAAATCATGTTGAACAAACTCTGATAGAAATCTGGCAAAAAGTCCTTCAAATTTCCAATGTGGGAACTCAAGATAGTTTCTTTAATTTGGGAGGTAATTCCCTAATTGCTGTGAGATTAATTGCGGAAATTCGCTCAGTATTTAATGTAGATTTACCCTTGATTAAGTTGTTTCAATTTCCAACTATAATAGACATTTCTGGGCAGATTATGGCTAATTCCACAAATCAGTATGGCTAACGCCACGCTTCGCTATCACACCATTGGGTCAAATATGTACAAATAAATCCCGTTTTTAAAAAGTAAATATGCGAATATTCAGAGGATTCTTGTTTCCCTCCCCTTTACTCAGGGGGGTGGGAGGATTATATTGCAGATACATTTAACCTGAATATTACCTTAGCTAACGAGCATACTATGTCCCAAGGTAAAAGTCCATTTTTATCCATTAAAACACTAACAAATTATATAGTAGATAATCTCATCTTCAACCATGCAAAATCACCAAACTAGTCTTTATCAGAACCGTATTGTTTTAATTACTGGCACAACTAAAGGTATTGGACTGCATTTAGCAAAACATTTTTTAGAACAACAAGCTATCGTTTGTGGTTTCGCTCGTTCTGAATCATCTTTGCAACACAATCAATATTATCATTATCAAGGAGATGTGACTAATATTAATGATGTTAAAGGAGTTATACAACAAATCAGAAAAAAGTTTGATCATTTAGATATACTGATTAATAATGCAGGTATAGCCTCAATGAATCATTCTATGTTGATGCCAGAAACTACTGCTAAAGAAATACTTAATATCAATATAATTGGTGTTTTTAATATGTCGCGGGAAGGCACTAAGTTGATGATGAAAAAAAACTATGATCGCATTATCAACTTTAGTTCTGTTGCTGTTCCTATGCACATTCAAGGAGAGGCAATTTACGCATCTAGTAAAGCAGCTATTGAAGAATTTTCTCAGATTTTTGCGAGAGAAGTTGCTAAATTTGGCATTACAGTTAACGTCATTGGACCTTCACCAATTATGACAGATTTGATTGCTAAAGTATCTCCAGAAAAAATCCAAAATCTTGTTAATAAAATGCCTTTAAGTCGTTTAGGTCAATTTCAAGACGTGGAAAATGTGATTGATTTTTTTGCTAGTGAAGCTAGTCAATATATTACGGGACAAGTTATTTATCTTGGAGGTGTTTCATGAATAATCTTCAGAGATTTTTATCCTATTTTGCAGATTATGATCATAAAACTGCTTTAATCTTTAATAATCAAAATTATAGTTATAATTGGATTTTAGAACGAATAGAATACTGGTCTTATATTTTGTCAGAGGAAGGTATACAAAAATCTGTTGTTGGTTTTCAAGGAGATTATTCCCCGGAAATTATAGCCTTATTCTTCGCACTTATGGGACTAAAAAATATCTTAGTACCTTTAGGTGTAATTAATCAGCAAGAACAAAAAAGATATTTTGATATCGCTAATATTCGGTATATTCTATCAATTGATTACCAAGAAAAATTAGTAATTCAAGATTTAAAAACTATTGTAGATAATACTACTTTATCTCAATTTATCAAAGGGGAATCTGCGGGAATTATCTTATTTTCTTCTGGTTCTACCGGCACACCCAAAGGAATGCTTCATGATGGTGATAAATTATTATCAAAATACAATCATGGTGGAAAAACTCTCAATACTTTAGCATTTTTATCCCTGGATCATATTGGAGGAATCAACACTCTATTATATCAATTATCTAATGGAGGAATAACAGTCTTAACGGATGATAGAAGACCAGAAAATATCTGTCAATTAATTGAAAGTTGTCATATAGAATTATTGCCAGTTTCTCCTACTTTTCTGAATTTACTTTTGATGTCAGAGTCATATAAAAATTATGATTTAACTTCTTTAAAAATTATTAGTTATGGCACAGAAGTTATGGCAGAAAATACATTATTGGCTTTAGCTAATGCTTTTCCTGGGGTAAATTTAAAACAGACTTATGGACTATCAGAATTAGGAATATTACCCACTAAAAGTGAAAATTCTAAAAGTAAATGGGTTAAGTTAGGTGGGGAAGATTGCCAAGTGAAAATAGTAGATAATATCCTCTGGATAAAAACTAATTCAACTATGGTTAGTTATTTGAATGCTCCCTATCCTTATGATGATCAAGGTTGGTTAAATACAGGAGATATGGTAGAAACAAAAGGGGATTATTTTAAAATACTTGGCCGTCAGTCAGAAATGATTATTGTCGCTGGTTTAAAAGTCTTTCCCCAAGAAATAGAGAATATTTTAATGCAAATGCCGGAAATTGATCAAGTAACAGTTTTTGGTGAAGCGAATGCAATTACGGGAAATATAGTTGTTGCTGTAGTTAAACCAGCAGATTTATCAATTGAAGAACGGAAAATGAGACAATTAATTCAATCCTATTGTCAAGGAAAATTACAAAATTATAAAATTCCAGTTAAGGTTTATTTACACTTTCATGAACATCATAATTATCGCTATAAAAAAATTCGTTCTCAAGTTAAGAAAATGCTATGAATAAAACAATTATTCCTCATATTAGTATGCGAGGTATTGCGATCGCTTTACCTGAAAAAACTGAATTTAATCATCAATTATTCGATGTGTTAGATTATGAAGATATACAAAGAGTTAGTCAAACAATTGGTATTTATAGTAGAAAAGTTGCATCTAAGGAAATTACAGCTTTTAATCTGATGTTCCAAGCCACAGAAAACCTTTTAAAAACTACAAATATTAGCAAAAAAAATATAGATTGTCTGGTGTGTATTACCCAAACTCCAGATTATTTGATTCCCGGAAATTCATTTCTTTTATCTCATCAATTAGGACTAAAAACAAGCGTCTTAACACTAGATATAAATGCTGGTTGTGCCGGATTTACCCATGGTCTAATTGTCCTGGGAAAATTAATTACTAATGGTGATATTAAATGTGGATTACTCGTAGTTGGAGATACACTTACAAAGCTAGTCAATCCTCAAGATAAAACCGAGAGGTTGTTATTTGGTGATGCAGCAGCAGCTTGTCTTTTAGAATTTGATGAAAAAGGCAAAGGACTAACAGCTTGCTGGCGAACTATTGCTAGTGATTATCATAAATTAATAGTTCCTGCTGGTGGTATGAAAAAACCAACTACAGAAGATACAAAAATTGTTAAAATCCAAGAAGATGGTAGTTATAGAAGTGAAAATGATTTAATTATGGATGGTGCTGCCGTTTTCTCGTTTTCAATTAAAGAAGTTCCTGAACTTGTCAACCTAGCTTTAGAAAATTGCAATTTAAGTCATGAAGATATTGATTTATTTGTGTTTCACCAAGCTAATAAATTCATGGCCGATTATATTCGTAAGAAATTAAAACTTCCTGAAGAAAAAGTTCCTATTTTTGTAGAAGGAATAGGTAATACAAGTAGTGCATCTATTCCTGTTGCTATTAGTCATTATGCCCTAAATCAAGGCCTAAATAAAATTAGTGGTCGACTGTGTTTAACTGGGTTTGGAGTAGGTTTATCTTTGAGCAACATTATTATTGAAGTAGAAAATTTAATTGTCACTTCCCGATAATTTGATAATATTATGAATAAAGAAAGAATAGCTGTAATTGGAGCAGGAGGTCATGCTAAAGTAGTAGCAAGTACACTCATAGCAGCGGGACATCAAGTAGTAGGTTTTTATGATGATGATCTGCAAAAGAGGGGAACGCATATTTTTGGTATTCCAGTTGTTGGACCTCTAAATGAGATTAGATCCGATAACTTTTCTCATGCAGTCATTGGTATAGGTGAAAACGAGGTAAGAAAGCGTTTAGTAGGAGAATTGAATCTTAATTGGATAACAGTAGTTCATCCCTATGCTTATGTTCACCCTGAAGTTAGTTTAGGTGTAGGTACTATAGTTTGTGCAGGTGCTATAGTCCATCCTTATTCCATAATTGGATCGCACGTAATTATTAATACTAAATCTAGCGTTGATCATGACTGCTGTGTCGAAGATTATGTACATCTAGCACTCTCCCACCTTGCCGGTGGTGCAACAGCTAATGAGGGAGCATTTCTAGCTTTAGGAAGCGTCGTATTTCCAAAAGTTACAATTGGTGCTTGGGCTACTGTCAGTGCTGGTTCAGTAGCAATGAAAGACGTGAAACCAAACAGCATAGTCGCAGGTGTGCCTGCTAGACTGATTAAATAAGCTCAAAATTACTTATACTATTATGAAAATTATTTCTCTCGGCCATGCTGGATTCCAAGTAGAAACACCAAGTTCTAAAATACTGATTGATCCTTGGTTTTCACCGGAAGGGGCTTTTCTAGGTTCATGGTTTCAGTACCCAGCTAACCAACATTTAATCACCCCCGTACTGCTGCAACCAACAGCCATCGCCATTTCTCATGAGCATTTAGATCACCTTGATCCTTGGTTTCTGTCCCAAATACCAGCAAATACACCTATAATTATTCCTGACTATCCCTCCCCAGTCTTCAAGAGAAAAATTGCCGCTACGGGTTTACAACAGATTATACAATTACCTCAGTGGCAACCCATAGAAATAGCTGAGAATATGAGTATTTTCTTTGTATCAGAACAGTCACCAATGAACCATGATTCCGCAGTAGTCATTGTTGCTGATGGGCAGACTCTACTGAACCTGAATGATGCTCGCTTGTCAGGATCTCAACTTAGTAGCATCCGTAACAAAGTGGGTGGAGTAATTGATGTATTAGCACTGCAAGGCGCAGGGGCTTCTTGGTATCCCATCTGTTACGAGTACCCCCAAGAGCGTAAAAGAGAACTTTCCCAGAATAAGCGCCTAGCTAAATTTAAGTACATAGAACGGGTGATTACTATCGTTGAACCAGTAACAATTATCCCCTGTGCTGGTCCTCCTTGTTTCCTTGATCCAGAACTGACTTGGGCAAATGCAGAGATCGAAGCCGGTATTTTCCCAGATCAACAGCAAGTAGTAGACTGGCTAGAGCAGGAGGGTATTAAAAATACCATGATTTTGCTACCAGGTGATGTCTTGGATGTGACTACATATCAAAAAGCAGCCGATCCTATGTGGGATAATTTTCCCCTGAGCAAAGATACATCCTATATCCAAGATTATGCTGAGTCAAGAACTAGTAATCTTCTGACTTTAAAAGCTCGTTACCCTCAACCTAGCGCATCTCTTTACTTAACATTTTGCGACTATTTCCAGCGTCTTTTAGCAATGAGTCCTTACTTCAACAGCAAAATCAAGATGCGAGTTGGCTTTGATATCACAGGACCTGGAGGGGGGAAATGGGCGGTTGATTTTCGACCCGGTTTAGAGGGGGTATATGAAGAGATGGGTGAATGTAGTTATGGATACCGTTTTGCCTCAAGATGGCTTCCTTCCTTGTTAGATAGTTCCTTGTCTTGGGAGGACTTCTTTTTGTCCTTACGATTTCAGGTATGGCGAAATCCAGATATCTACAATGACCATCTTTTAGGACTCTTAAAATTTGCTTGTTCTAGCTCCTTACAAGCTGTAGAAGATTATGAAAACTCAGTCAATTTTCAAGAGCAAATTACAATCCATTGCGACGGAAATAATTACTTAGTACAACGCCATTGTCCCCATGCAGGTTTTGACTTACAGGAAGTAGGAGAAGTTTTACCCGGAGGAATTTTGCGCTGTCTAGGTCATCACTACGAATTTGATTTAAATACCGGAAAATGCCTGAATGGCAAATCTAAATTACTCAGCAGCAAACGCACTATTTAGGTGAATTATGAATAAACCAATTCTCCTCTCAACTCCCCATATAGGATCTCAAGAATTAGCATTCGTAAAACAAGCATTTGATACTAATTGGATTGCTCCAGTAGGTCCTCATGTTGATGCTTTTGAACAAGAATTTTGTCAAATAACTGGCGCTAGTTATGCTGCTGCTGTTAGTTCGGGAACTGCGGCTTTACATTTAGCTTTACAATTAGTTGGTGTAGGGTCAGGAGATGAGGTTTTTTGTTCTACTTTAACCTTTGCTGCTACCGCTAATCCTATCATTTACTTAGGTGCAAAACCAGTTTTTATTGATAGCGATCGCATTTCCTGGAATATGAACCCAGAATTGTTGCAAGAGGCTTTACAAAAACGCGCCTATTTTGGTAAATTACCAAAAGCAGTTATCCTTGTACATTTATATGGTCAAAGTGCAGATATTGAACCTATTCTCCAAGCTTGTAATCAATACAATATTCCCCTAATTGAAGATGCAGCCGAAGCTTTAGGTGCTACCTATAAAGGACTTTCTCCTGGTACTTTTGGGCGAGTTGGTATTTACTCTTTCAATGGTAATAAAATCATCACTACTTCCGGTGGGGGAATGTTAGTTTCTGATGATGATCAATTAGTTATGAAAGCCAAATTTCTCGCAACTCAAGCCCGTGATCCTGCACCCCATTATCAACATTCAGAAATTGGTTATAACTATCGTCTCAGTAATGTTTTAGCAGGTATTGGTCGTGGTCAATTACAAGTTTTAAATCAAAGAATAGCAGCCAGACGACGCAATTTTGAAATTTATCAATCTGCTTTGGGAGATTTACCAGGAATCGAATTTATGCCCGAAGCTAATTTTGGATATTCCACACGCTGGTTAACGGCTTTAACAGTTGCGACCGAGGCTTTTGGTGCAGATCGAGAATATATTCGTCTTCAACTTGCTCAACAACAAATTGAAGCTCGTCCTGTTTGGAAACCATTACACCTCCAACCTGTGTTTTCTGAATGTGAATGTATTGGTGGTGAAGTCGGGGAAGATTTATTTGTGCGCGGTCTTTGTTTACCTTCTGGTTCTAATCTAACAGACGAAGATTTAGAAAGAGTAATTTCGGCTATTAAAGCTATTTACTCGACAACTTAGAAATACCCAAATTTAATGATTATGGAACTACAAGAATCTTCTATATCACCGGCGAAATATTGGACAATTCTCAAACGTCGTTGGTTGGCAACTTTGGCGATTAGTATTGTTGTTTTTGGGATATCACAGTTAGCAACATCTTTGAAAAAACCTCTTTACGTGGCCGAAGGTAAGTTACGTTTTCAAAGAAATAATTCTACTTCTTCTATGACCGGACTAGGCACAGAAATAGGTAAATTAGTTCCTCTTATGGAACAAAGTAATCCTATGAATACAGAAGTAGAAATAATACGCTCTTTTCCGGTAATACAAACAACTATTGACCGTTTAGAACTCAAAGATGATCAAGGACTAGCTTTAAAAACTAAGCTATTTCTCAAAAACCTGACTATCAAAGAAGTTAAAGGTGCTGACGTTCTGCAAATTACCTACACAGATAGTAACCCAAAAACTGCCGCTCAAGTTGTAAATGAGCTCATGAAAGTTTATTTGGAACAGAATTTATCTTCACGCAGAGCCGAAGCAGCCGCAGCTCGTAAATTCATAGAAAGACAACTACCACAAGCTGAATTAGTCATGGGTCGCTCTGAATCTGAATTAGCAGGTTTTAAAGAAAGAAATAAGATTGTTTCTTTACAAGAAGAAGCCACTCAAGCAGTGGAAATCATGGCTAATTTACAATTAAAAATGAACGATACTCAATCTCAATTAGCTAATGTTAAATCCCAGTCTCAGGTCATAAGTCAACAATTGGGAATGAGTCCCCAACAGGCATTATTAATGACTTCTATTAGCCAAATAACTGGAATACAAGATATTCTTAAAGAAATCCAACAGCTACAATCAAAATTGGCAAATAGACAAACTATTTTGGAGAATAATCATCCAGAAATTATAGATATACGAGACAAAATAATCTCTTTAAACAAGGTTATTGATCAAAGAATATCTCAAGCATTAGGTAAAAATAAACTACAAGCACAAGATAACTTACAATTGAGTGCATTACAACAACAACTCTCTACTAAACTCGTCGAATTAGAATCTAACCGTCTAGGTCTAATAAGTCAAGTCAATTCTTTATTAAATTTACAATTTGCTTATAAACAAAGATTGAATAATTTACCCAAGTTGGAAGAACAACAGCGTCAGTTAGAACGTAAACTACAAGCAGCACAATCTACCTATTCTCTGTTACTTCAAAAGCTACAGGAAAGCCGAATAGCCGAAAATCAAAATTTAGGTAATGCTACTAAAATATCTGAAGCACAAATTCCTGATGAATCTACCTTCTCTGCTATGGGTTCTTATCTAAGTTCAGCCTTAATTAGTATATTAGCAGCTTTGATTACTATATATATTCTAGAACTGCAAGATAAATCTATTAAGACTGTTGACGAAGCTAAAGAATTACTGGAATTGACTTTATTAGGAGTTATTCCTACAGCTAGTAAGTGGAAAAGATCCTCTCGTAATCCTCAAGAAAATGACCCCTATAATCAAAGTATTATCATTCGAGATTTCCCCCGTTCTTCTATTAGTGAATCTTACCGAATGTTACGCGCAAATCTCAATTTTATGAGTGCTGATAAGGAGCTAAAAGTTATTGTTGTCACTAGTTCTGTACCCAAAGAAGGTAAGTCAACGGTAGCCGCCAATTTAGCTACAGCAATGGCACAAATGGACCGTCAAGTTTTACTCATAGATGGAGATCTACACAGTCCAGTTCAGCATAAAATTTGGGACTTGATGAATAATCAAGGTTTAAGTAATTTAATTATTAAAGAAGAGGAAATTACTGCTACTATCAAAAAAGTCATGCCTAATTTAGATATCTTAACTTCTGGCATAGTTCCCCCTAGTCCGGCTTCTCTTCTAGATTCTCAAAGAATGGCAAATTTAATGGCTAATTTTTCTGATAAATATGATTATGTCATTGTTGATACTCCTGCCTTAAATGTCGCTGCTGATGCTATTACTTTAGGACAAATGGCTGACGGTGTTTTATTAGTAGTTCGTCCTGGTATTGTTGATTCTGTTAATGCTACTTTTGCTAAGGAACTATTAGCAAAATCTGGACAAAATGTCTTAGGACAGGTGGTTAATAGTGTCATTTTTAAAAATGAACCCCATAGCTATTACTACTTCCAAAAAGAAGACTATCCACAAACAATTAATCAAGAGTCTCAAGAAACTGTAAAAATCTAGTTTAGTGAGGATTTACTAATAAGTATTGATTAACGTAGTCAGGACTTTATTCCTCTTTTTGAGATACTAAATGAACAAAATCAGGGCTAAAGCCCTGACTACAAAAGAAGATATAATTTTTACTGCCACCCTGGCCTCTGTCCTGTTCTGGAAGGAGTTGGAACTCTGCTTTTGCTCATACTTGTGTTCATAAATTTACTTTTTATTATTTATATCACTATCATTAGCTTTTAATTATAGAAACAATTTAGCAACTACACATACGCTATTAAATAATATAAGTATTATTACATATATTTGCGTCAATATGCAGCATTTATAGATAATCGTTTATTTAATAAGCTGTTTAGCATTCAAAATCAGTATAAATCTGATCATTTTTGTTTACCGTTTGTTCCCTATATGGGATAAAATCTATGTTTATCCCAGAAAATAGAAGATGTATCTTCTGAAATATCAAATTTAGATTACAGATTCGACATACTTCTTAACAAACTAACAGCGTCAACACAAAACGTTCTAATCTAAAAATTGAACTGGGTTAATTTACTGGGTTTTGCCAGCGTCATATTCACAAATACGCAAAAATGTCAAGCCTAAAAAAAATAAATAACTCAGGCTTAACACATAAACAATTATGATAGGAGTTTTAAAAAGCTAATGAGTGTTAAGGCAAGCGGTGGAAGCTCAGTTGCGCGTCCGCAACTATATCAAACCCTACCTGTGTCCACCATTTCCCAAGCGGAACAACAAGACCGCTTTTTAGGAAGAGGTGAACTAAGTGAACTGGTCAGTTATTTTGCCTCTGGAGCAAAACGTTTAGAAATCGCCCAAATTCTCACAGAAAATTCCGAAATCATCGTTTCTCGCGCTGCTAACCGGATTTTCGTCGGTGGTTCACCTATGGCTTTCTTGGAAAAGCCTCAAGAACGAGAGTTGGCAATGGTCGGTGCTGATACTAGTCTGCAAGAGGGCATGAAGTTAGGAACAGTCACCTACGTTGAAAGTCGTGGTGGTTTCTTGGAAAACCTACGTTCTATTTTCAATACTTCTGCTGGTGGACCGACACCTCCGGGCTTTAGACCCATTAACGTCGCTCGTTATGGTCCGGGTAACATGGCCAAGAGCTTACGGGATTTATCCTGGTTCTTGCGCTATGCTACTTATGCCATTGTCGCTGGTGACCCTAATATCATCTCTGTAAATACCAGAGGTTTACGGGAAATTATTGAAAATGCTTGTTCCTCTGAAGCGACCATAGTGGCTTTACAGGAAATCAAAGTGGCTTCTTTATCCTATTTCCGCAAAGACGCGGCAGCTACAGAAATTGTCACTCAGTACATGGATGTATTGCTGACGGAATTTCAAGCGCCCACACCTTCAACGAAGGTCCGCCAACGTCCCACTGGTGATCAACAAGGGTTACAATTACCCCAAATTTACGCTAACGCGGCTGAAAATCGTCCTAAATACGCTATGAAGCCGGGTCTGTCTTCTAGCGAAAAGACAGAGGTGATCAAAGCGGCTTATCGTCAAGTATTTGAGCGCGATATTACCCGTGCTTATAGCTTGTCTATTTCTGATTTGGAATCAAAAGTTAAAAATGGCGAGATTTCCATGCGGGAGTTTATTCGTCGTCTTGCTAAGTCTCCCCTTTACCAAAAGCAATTTTACCAGCCTTTTATTAACAGCCGGGTAATTGAATTGGCTTTCCGTCATATTTTAGGCCGGGGACCTTCCAGCCGCGAAGAAGTGCAAAAATACTTTGCTATTGTTTCTAAAGGCGGTTTAGCGGCTTTAGTGAATGCTTTGGTAGATTCTACCGAATACAGCGATTACTTTGGCGAAGAAACAGTACCCTATATTCGCGGTCTGGGTCAAGAAGCTCAAGAGTGTCGCAACTGGGGACCACAGCAAGACCTGTTCAAATACAGTGCGCCTTTCCGTAAAGTACCTCAGTTTATTACAACTTTTGCGGCTTATGAACAGCCATTACCTGACCAGCATCCTTATGGTTCTGGTAATGACCCCTTGGAAATTCAATTTGGGGCGATTTTCCCGAAAGAAACTCGCAACCCCAGCAGCAGTCCTGCACCTTTTAGTAAGGATACCCGCCGGATTTTGATTCACCAAGGACCTGGTATTAATAATCAACTCAGTAACCCTAAAGCCCGTGGTGTCGCTCCAGGGACTCTAGGAGCTAAAGTCTTCAAATTAGACCAATTACCAGGAACTATTGGCAAAAAAGCCGCCAAGGGAGCAAGTGTTAAGTTCTCTGAAAGTTCTACCCAAGCGGTGATTAAGGCTACATATTTACAAGTTTTCGGTCGTGATGTTTATGAAGGTCAACGGCTGAAAGTGGCAGAAATTAAGCTGGAAAACGGCGAAATCACTGTCCGTGAGTTTGTACGGATATTGGCTAAGTCGGATTTATTCCGCAAGATGTATTGGACTTCTCTTTATGTGTGTAAAGCGATTGAGTATATTCACCGTCGCTTATTAGGTCGTCCTACCTATGGTCGGGAAGAGAACAATAAGTATTTTGATATTGCGGCTAAGAAAGGTTTCTATGCTGTTGTTGATGCTATCATTGACAGTGATGAATACAGCCAATCTTTCAGTGAAGATACTGTCCCTTACGAACGCTATTTAACTCCTGCTGGTGTATCTTTACGTCAGTTGCGCGTGGGTACTATCCGCGAAGATGTGGCCAATGTTGAAAAACAAGAAACCCCGCGCTTTGTGGAATTGGGTGCAGTTACAGAAATGCGAACCGCACCAGATATTGATTTCCGCATTAATCAAGGTGTTACTAAGCAACGTGAACAAACTAAGGTCTTTAAATTAACAGCAGTTGGTAATGATAAGGTTGCTGTTGATACTGTAATTAGCGGTGCTTATCGCCAGATTTTCGAGCGGGATATTGCTCCTTACATTTCTCTCAACGAGTTCACAAGTCTAGAAAGTAAGTTGGTGAATGGTGAAATTACGGTGAAGGAATTTATTCAAGGTTTGGGTTACTCTAACCTATACTTGAAGGAGTTTTATACACCTTATCCCAACACGAAAGTAATTGAGTTGGGTACTAAGCATTTCTTGGGTCGCGCACCGATTGATCAAGCAGAAATCCGCAAATATAACCAAATTCTCGCTACTCAAGGTATTCGTGCCTTTATTAGCTCTATGGTGGAAAGTGTGGAATATCGTCAATTCTTCGGTGAAGATACTGTTCCTTACCGTCGCTTCCCCACTTTACCTGCTGCTAACTTCCCCAATACTGAAAAGCTTTACAACCAGCTAACTAAGCAAAATGATGATTTGGTTGTTCCCAGCTTTAAAACAGTTAAGCCCCGGATTAAAACTGAGAATACACCAATTTTAGCGTTGGCGATCGCTGATTTAGCAGCCCAAAGTAAGAAAATGGACAAGACTAAACCCTTGTTTATTGAGTTGGGTCGTTCTTTCAATGATGGACGTGGACAGTCTGTAGAAGTTGGTGTAGGCACAAGCAGACGCAAACCAATTCGGATTTACCGTGCTACTACTGGCACAAATTCCCCGGAAACCAATCAGGTAATTAATGCTATTTACTGTCAAGTAATGGATGTATTTAGTGGTCAAGTTCCTGGTTATTTCCGCCGTTCTGACTTAGATAGCAAATTACGTAATGGTGAAATTACCGTGCGTGAGTTTGTCCTGGAATTAGCTAGTTCCGAAATCTATCGCAAACGGTTCTATACTCCTTATCCCAATACCAAGGTAATTGAATTTTTATTCCGTCACCTGTTGGGACGCGCACCAGCTACCCAGAGCGAAATCCGTCAATATAACAAATTATTGGCTGATAGCGGTTTAAGGGCTGCTGTAGAGGGAATTGTCAATAGTCCTGAATATGCTCGTTATTTTGGTGAAGACGTAGTACCTTACAAACGCTATCCCTCTTTACCAGCGGGTAACTACTTGGGTAGTGTACAAGCTGAGGCTGATTTGGTGAAACAATCTTGGTCTAGCTTGTCTCCTGCTGTTTTAACAGGTCGTCCTAGCAGTAGGTAGGTTAATGGGTAATGGGTAATGGGTAATTGGTAATGGGTAATTGGTAATGGGTAATGGGTAATTGGTAATGGGTAATTGGTAATGGGTAATTGGTAAAACGAAAGGTAAAGTTACCCAAAACCTCTTTCCTGTTCCCTGTTCCCTGTTCCCTGTTCCCTGTTCCCTGTTCCCTGTTCCCTATTCCCTATTCTCCTTGCGCTTCTTTGCTTAAAAAGTTTTGTACTTGTCTAATATCATAAGCGACGATATTAAAAGCAGACCAAATATCAGCGATCGCTAAAGGTGATAAAACAATTACTAGACGAGTATAAATGTCCAT